>ONEN01000089.1 GCA_900316815.1 uncultured Eubacteriales bacterium
CGCTGCGGTAGGGATAGTACTTGGTGGAGTCCAGACCGAGATACGCAACGCCCATCTCCTCGCCGTTCTGCAGACGGTTATAGATAATGGAGGCAACGTAGCTCATATCTTCCTTGTCAGCCGCCTCAGCCTGTACGATGGAAGCAATGGTGATGATCTGGTCAAGGTTGTAACCCTTACCCTTTTTATCAATCATCTTATGAACGGAATAGAGCTTTTCCTCACCGTCAAACGCCTGCTTGACATAGAGCTTTCTCTCAAAGTTGTTGAGGAACTTGTAGCAGATGCTCAGCGGATCGTCGTTGTGATAGAACTCGTACTTATCGGGATAGAGATAGCCCTCAAGCTTATAATAACGGTCGCCGCCGTTGGTAATTGCCTTGAGGAAATCAAAGTCGTCATTGAATTTGTCGGACGCACAGTAGTCGAGGAAGGTTTGCTTGTCGTTCTCACTGAGGGCGCCTTCCGCCACCAGCTTATCCGCGATTTCGACGACGCTCATACCCTCGATGATCGTAACCTCGACCGTGTCGGTGCGGCTGGCTTTGCCGCCGAGGTTGGTGAGAATCGCCTGATAGTCCATGTTTTTGCGCAGCTGATAAGTTCCCTCAGTAAAGTCGCGGTCGTTTTTCGTGAGAGAAGCAAACATTTTGAAATAGATGCCCTCTTTGATAACACCGTTTTTCACCAGCAGGTCGGTCACGGTTTCGAGATCGGAGTCGGCGGGAATCTTCACCGAAACCTCCGTATCATCGGGACGGTTAATGGCAAGCAAATCATTCAGACCCGTTACCATGAATGTGGCTATCATGGTGCCAACCAGCAGAACCGATACTATCCACATCAGGCGGAATAAGCGGCGATTGCGGCGGTTGCGCTTTTTCAGCTCACGCTTTTGCTGACGCTGACGCTTGCGCTCGGATTTCATTGACTCGCGCGCGATCTGTTCTTTCACATCCTGACCGCTGTAGGAGTTAATTTCCTGCGGCGGCTTGTCTTCCTTTTGCGTACCGTCCGTGATGTTCAGGTGAAAGTTCTCCGCTTTTTGACGTCTGATTTCGTCAAAGCTAAGCTGATCATTTTCGTTTCTTTCCATATTACACCTCTATTCAGATTCGGTTGATAAACCGTTCGGTCACCACAATATCCGTGTGCCTGTCATGCGCTCCCCTCGGAAGCTGTTTTAATGTATATTTTGAATAGCAAATGCCCGCCGTTACGCCGCCGAAGGCGTCGAGAAAACGGTCATAGTAGCCCTTGCCGAAGCCGACGCGGTAGCCCTCCAAATCAAAGCACAAGCCCGGCACAATGCACAACCCGCGGGAAAAGTCCGTCACCTTTTCGCATTTAGCAGGATCGGGCTCCTCTAAAGAGAATGTACCAGGCGCCAGGTCGTCTCGGGATCGAATAAAGTAAAAATCCATTCTGCCCGACTTGTCGGCGCAGCGCGGCACCGCCACGCGTTTTCCTCTTTGCAGCGCATCATCTATGATGCAGGAGGTGTCGCACTCAATCGGCGAGGAAACAAAGATAAACAGCACCTCGCTGCTTTGGTACTCGTCCAGATTGAGAACCTGCGCGGTTAGCGCCTTATCCAGCCGCTCTTTCACTTCCCTTGGGCACGCCTCTCTGAGCTTTTTATACCGCGCCCTCAGACGACGCTTTTCCTCTTTTACGTTAACTAAAAACATTGCATGTCACTCATAACCTTGTCGGCGGCTTCCTTGGAAAGGATATAGCTGATGATGGCATGACCAAAGGCAAGGGCACAACCCGCGCCCTTGGCGGTAATGACGTTGCCGTCGGTTTCGGTATGCATACCCGTGCAGACAGCGCCTGTCAGTTCCTTTTCAAATCCGGGGAAACAGGTTGCTTTTCTGTCACGAAGCAGACCCATGCTGCCGAAAATAGAGGGAGCCGCGCAGATTGCCGCCACCAGCTTACCGTTATCGTAGCAGTACCGCACGCTGTCAATCACCGTAGTATTCTTCTTCAGGTTGAGGGTGCCCGGCATACCGCCCGGAAGGATGGCGCCCTCCATCTCCTCAAAGCTTATCTGCGACAGAGAGCAATCCGCCTTTACATTCACGCCGTTGGAGCTCTGCACCTCATCTCCCGTCACACCGACGGTTTTTACCTCCAGTCCCGCGCGGCGCATGATGTCAAGCGGCGCCATTGCCTCGGTAATTTCAAATCCGTTTGCCAGAAACATGTAATACATACGCATTATCCTTTCACATTATCAATATCAATTCAATGTCAGACCGATCCACACATTCTCAAGGGGCGGCGCATCCGCGCACAGTGGCTTAACCATGCCGCAGCGCAGCGGCTCACGGCCCGCGAGATCGGGATTGCCCGCGCTGCCCGTAAGGGTGAAGCGCCGCACGCCCGCGCGGAACAGCAGACTTTTTAATTCTTCCATATCGCGATAGACCGCATAGAACACGTCGGCATAGCTGCCGTCCTGCTCCCAAAGCGCAAACGCCCGCTCTGTCTGCAGTATGCTCACACCGTAGCAGGAGTAATATGCCGCGGCAAAGTCTATCTCGCTTTTATTCCACAAAAGAAATTTATCTCCGCCGCAGCTTCTTTGGAGCATCTCCCGGTCGGGCGTTCCTCCGCCTGTAGGCAGCGTTGATGGGGCGGTATCAAATGTCTTTTGGCAAACAGCGCCCAAAGCCTGATACCCCAGCCGCCCGTAAAAACGGTACAATCCTTCGTTGGCAGGCAACAGCACCGACCACCAATCACCTCTCGCGGCGGCGTCTCCAAGCGCAAAGTTGAGCAGCGCCGTCATCACGCCACGCCCGCGGCAGTCGCGCCTCGTCGACGCGCCGCAGAGGTAGTGTGCCTGCCTGTCGCATATGGTTGTGTCCAACAGATAGACAGCGGCGATAACCGTGTCGTTTTCCTCGGCAAGATATGCGTGCGCATTGGATAAATTTCTTTCAAAGAATAATTTTGCTGCTTCCTCCTTTTCGGGAAAGCTGTCGAGCCACAAAGCTGTCAGCTGCGGTACGTCAGCGTCCCGTATGGCGCGGCACCTCATGACACAGGCACCGCGGAGTAGCGGTCGTAGATAATCGCGGGGTGATAGGAAAGCTTCGCCTTGCGCAGCCCTTCTTTGCCGAGATCCTCTTCCCTGTTGATATACCGGTACGCCGTCAGCGTTTTGGCAAATTCGTTGTTGATAACGGCATACGCGCCCTCATATGCGCGCAGCGCCTTCTCAAACATCACGTCAAAGCACCGGGATGAAATCTCTGTGCCCATCGTCATTGCGACCGGCTTATCTCCGATATAAAGCAAACCGCCGCGCATGTTGAGATAATCAAAATCAGCAAACGCCCTTTGAAGTACGGCATATTCGGCGTGTTCCTGCGGCGTTATGCCGTTTTCTTCGCACCACTGAGCCACTACGCGCATTGCGTCGGCAAGATTATCAAGACACAGGGTTGCAAAGCGCGCGTCGTCTCCGTAGGTGCGGTAGAATTTCGAGATGTGGTTGCGCTTGGCATGGAATTTTTTTCCTGCGAGCGCCGCCAAATCATCCGTGTAATATATATAATCCTGATTATCCGGTTCGCGCGTGAAGATAAACCGTCCCGGAAACAGCGTCTCCAGCCTGTCGCGCTCGCGCTGAGACATATAGGCAAGCCGAAGCGTCTGACCGCGCTCACGCGCGTCTTCAAACAGTGCCTCCACCGCCTCGGTAACGCCGCTGCCCGAGGGCATACAGTAACCCCAAACGCGGACGTCGTCGCGGAAATATGCCTTAATCAACGCGCCTCCGTGAAAAGCAATGCGCAGCTGATACGCCTCGCTCCACAGGTAGCCGCTGACAAAGTTAAACTCGCATCCCAGCGCGTTCGTATAATCATAGTAGCTTTTGTATTCGTTAATTCTTTCTTTTTCAATCGGCTTAAAATCCAACATATATTCCCTGAATCAGTCCTTCTATCTCCGCCGCAATTTCATCAATCGGTCTTATACTGCCGTCACGACAGCAGTTAATTACGCGCCAGCCGCATTTTTCGGCGGCATAAAGCGCACTTCTGCGGCAGGACAGCAAAAACGCCAGGTTACTCTCGTGCAAATCCTTTTTGCTGTTGTCGCCGCCGTAGCGCTGTTCCATCAATTTTTGCGAAACATCGGGTTCCACATCGAGATAAATCACCGCGTCGGGGCGTGGAAGCCCCAGCTTGTCATATTCAAAATCGGTCTGCCAGCGAATAAATGCGTCGCGCTCCTCATCACTGACTTTAGCCATCTGGTAAATAATATTGGACGTGCAGTAGCGGTCGCTCAGCAAAAGCGTTCCTTTATCGTAGTCGCGCTTCCAGTCCTTTAAATAGCTCGCAGCACGGTCAACAGCATAAAACGCGGACGCCGCATAAGCGTTGACGTCCTCGGGTTTATCGCCGAACGCGCCGTTCAGGTACATTCTGACGAGCGCGGAACCGTCGCTTTCGTAGTCGGGAAACGAGAGCTGCCGCACACGGCAGCCGCGCGCCCGCAGCTTATCGGCTAGAATCTTTGTCTGCGTCGCCTTGCCGGAGCCGTCCAGTCCCTCAATCACGATTATTTTTGAATTCATCCGATTACCACCTCTGCCCACTGCCGTCCGGCAGCGACGCGTCACTAGTTGACGCCGTATTTCTCACGCATTTCCTTTTGCCTGCCGCAGCACATCTTCCCTTCGGGGCAGGGGCCGAACAAGCAGGACGGCCCGCAGTTTTGGAAAAGATGCGGCGCAACCCTGCGGCACTGCAGCAGCATTTGCTCAGCGACCTCGCGGATCTCCCACTGGGCGCGGTTGCAGCAGCGGTGCGCAAAGAAGTTCTGCAGGCTGCGCGCGTTAAAGGTACAGACTATTTTGGTGGTAGCAGCATTGGGCAGTATAAAGCGCGCGTCCTCATTTGCCTTTTTGATAAAAGCGGCACATTCTGTCTTGTGCGTTTCCATAAAAGCAGCGATGATTTCCTCATCCGTGCCGCTCTGCTCACTGCCAAGCCAATCTACAATATACCCCGCCGCTAACGCGTCGCGGATTTCCTTGTACGCTTTTGCCTGTTCGTCCAACACACGGCTGTAGGCGGCAAGCGCCTTAGGATTGGACGCAACGGCAGGCGGCGTGACAAAGTCGAATTTTGTGCCGTCCACATATCGCTGCGACTGCTGACTGTAGGAAGCGATGCGGTGACGCACCAGCTGATGGGAGCAAGCGCGCGAAATTCCCTCAATGCCGAAGGTAAACGAAGCGTGTTCCGTGGGGCTGGCATGACCGAGACCTGCCAGCATATCGATAAAGGCGGCGGTTTTTTCCTCCGTCAGCCCTTCGCGGATATCGCCGATATCCGACGGTGAATAGCAAAGCTTTGCCGCCATTGCCACCACCTGCTCGGGGTCGGGCGTGTATGCCAGCAGTTGAACCTTAATAGCCATTTCATTCCCCACTTTTCCATTTTTACATAATTACAGACATTATAGCATTTTTCTCTCCGTTTTGCAAGTACTGATGAGAGATTATGCTGTCGAATAAAGTACCAAAAAAATCCATTATTGCCACTTAATACCTGTTTTGTAATAAATAGTCCTTGTTATTTCACCTTGTTTCCGGAAAAGAAAAAAGCTCCTCTGCCGAGAAGCTTTTTCGTTATTTATTCTTCATCGCTTGGCGCGATTTCCTGATTCGGTAATACCGATGATGATATGGCGGTCGTCTGTTTTCACCTTGAGAGCGCGCAGAACGACACTAATCGGCTCGCCGTCTCTGATAATACGATAGTGCAATACAAAAATACCGCGTTCATTTATGGCGCTGAGGATATTCTCTTTCGTGAACCGCTCAAAGAAGCGTTCCCGCTCCTCCGCAGTCATACACGCAGGCGCGTCGAGGCGGCATGCTTCGAAGAAATTATCTCCCTGCCGCTCCACCGCGAGCATATCCTCTTCCGGATCCGGCGCATATTCCCAAAAATGCTCGGTGAGCAAATCAACGTGATACAGACCGATGTAGCCCGACGACAGCGCCTTGGCTACATGGCTGAACGTAATGCCCGTTCCCGCCCCGGACGCTTCCGTAACGGCGAGCACCGCCACTGCAACCGCCTTGGTACCCGTGACCGGGTTCACCGCTATGCGCTTGAGCAAGGTATGGGCAATAGAGCCGTCCGGCAGCATCTCGTCCATGAGCAGCTTGCCGCCGCTTTCGCCGCACTCGTACAGGTTGCGGTAAAAGCCGCCCACCTTTGGGTCTTCCCTGTTCGGTTCGCTGAACTTTCCCACCTCGGGCGTCACGCCGAACATCTCGCGCAGGAATGACCGGAACGTATTGTTGCAACGCACCATTCTGTTTTCATTTCCTGAGATCTCATAGACAGCCATGGAAAGGGTATTGAAGTAACCGTGCACGGAATTCCCTTTCTCACCTGCGAACACCGTCGTGTCGTAAAGATTGATTCTGCCGATAGCGGCGTAATACTCCGTTTCGGCAGGATTTTCAAATCCTATGGATATACCTAAACGGTTGCGTTCAATAATCTTTTCCAACGGAATCGCCTTGCAATAGTAATAACCCTGCAGCTTGGTGCAGCCTATTTCAGTCAGAAAATCCCGCTGCTCTTTGGTTTCGACGCCTTCGCAAACGGTATCGATACCAAGATTGCCCGCCATTTTGATCAGCTCGGTGATGATGATCCTGTTTTCCTCGCTCCTGCCGAATTCCTTAATAAAATGCATATCCAGCTTGATAAGGTCAAAGCGGATGCTGTGCAGCACATCGAGCGAAGAGTAGCCGCTGCCGAAATCGTCCATCCAAACCTTGAAGCCCATGCTGCGGAAGCGGTCGATCTGACTTTTCATGAAGTCGATATTCTTGGCGACAACGCTCTCTGTTATCTC
>ONEN01000040.1 GCA_900316815.1 uncultured Eubacteriales bacterium
GGTTTGTTTCTATTATACCATATATTGTGCCAAGATGGAATACACAAATGATTATATTGCGGTTTTGAGGATTGACTTGATTTTTTCAGGAGACCCTAATCTATACAATTTATGGAGATGAAATATAATGATAAAGTATCCTTTAGCTGTAACAATTGACACCAATATTTTTGATTCTCCAAAATATGATTTATCAGAGAAAAGTACCCTTACGGCAGTTTTCTTTTCGAAATAAGGGGGGACACAATGTAGCTACAAATATTGACAAGGTAAAAAAGCATGTATATAATAAACTCAGGAGGTGCTATGATGAGCAACATTACTTCAATGCCGAAAACAGATACTTTTAGATTCAGAATCAATCCCGAGATCAGAAAAAAAATCGAGGATATTTATTCGCGAAGCGGATTGACCTTTACGCAGGCAATCAATATATTTATTCAGCAATCTATTAATGCCGGAGGTTTGCCGTTTCCTGTGACTGCCGATAACGCTGAGTTCTTGAGAGCGAAATCAATGGAAAAACTGATGAAAGAGTTGGATTCGGGAAAAGAATCCGGCGGATTGGTTGATGAACAGGACGTATATTCACGCTTGGGAGTTGAATTATGAGGCTGTTATACCGTCCTGCAGCGATTGAAGATATTGAACGCGCAGCGGACTATATCGAATATCAACTCAATAATCCTTCTGCCGCAGAAAAACTGAAAACAACTATCGTGAAAAAGACGGCATTATTAAAGGACAATCCTGAAACGCGTATGAAGCTGTCGGAAAAATTCGATATCGAATCTGACTATCGTTTTATCATCATCCATAAACAGATTGTGTTTTACGAAATCCATTCTCAGTATATTGAAATAGTCAGGGTGTTGGACGGCAGGACGGATTATCTGACGCATTTATTTTAGTCGATGTATCATTCGTTATTCTCTATTCTTTATTCTCGAAAATGCAAAAGAGCATCTGCTTTCCGATGTCACTGCTCAGTCAACTGCAATTAGTTCGTTGTCAATCATTTACATTCATACACAAAAAACCGGCTCCACTCGGAACCGGTTTCTTTTTTGTTATTTTCTGTAGCGTGTGCCGCCCTTGCGTCTTTTTTCCGTTTTGGCGGGTTTGACTGGCTCCTCAACCTCGGCTACGACTGCCGTGTCGCTGTCATCCGCGTCGCTGCCAAAGTCGTCGCTGTAGCGGCTGCGGGGCTCGCTGCCGCTCTTGGCGGGAACATATCCCGTTCCCGTTGAGCGTCTGACAGCCGCCTTCCTGCGTCTGCCCGCTCCGGCAATCAACGTAATGAAGCCGGTAATGCTGAGAATAATCAGAGCAAAGCCGAGCACCAGCATCCAGTGACCGTTATCCTCTGTTGAGGTGTTCTTCTGGATGAAGGCAAAGTCGCCGCTGTCGCTGTTTTTGGTACTGTTGGAATCTCTGAGTCTGTTCTGAATATCCTTCCAGTCGTTGCTCGTCAGCGTGCTGCCGTCGACGTTGGACTTGGAGGTATCATACAGCGCAGCCGTTGTGGCAGGAACGCTCGGCGGCGGATTGTAGGTCTGATCGCCGCCTACATAGATCTGGCTCGGATTGGAATACTCGTGGCCGTCACTGTCATAGTAATAGATGATGCTGTCATCGTCCGAGCTGCTGCTGTAGCCGCCGCGGCCGCTGCCCGAATCATCGTCGTCGTGGTCGGAATCGTCCTGCGGCTGCGGGTCGGCATGGCTCTGCGGACGATCATCATCGTCGCCGCCGCCCTGCGAACCTTCGCCCTGGCTGTCCTGCTGCGGCTGGGGCTGCGGGTCGGGATCCTCCTGACCGCCGCCTCCGCCGGGCTCGTCGTAGCTTTGCTCCACATGCGGGGCGTCGCCGCCTCCGCCTTCGCTTACCTCCTCTGCGCTGGAGGTCATGGCGCCGATAGCTGTCAGCGCGAATAATACGGATAAAATTGCTGTGATAAACCTTGAATGTCTGCTCATTCAAACACCTTCCTTTCAAGGAATCGCCGGCACTGTACCGTTTGGTCCCGCGTTAGTTAACCGACACGGAGGTTGTTGTCTCCTGTTTCTCGAAGAACATCTTCGGCTCATACTTGGCGACGCTGTCGCTCTTCTTGTAATTGCTCTTGTCGATCAGATCCTTGAGATAGGCTGTGTAGTCCTTGGACTTCATCTTCTTGAGGATCGTCTTGTCGGTCACGCCGTCGTTCTGATAGTTCTCCTTCAGGGAATCGTTGCCATAGCGGAACAGGAAGAAGTAGCTCTGGTTGCTTCCCTCGCCTGTCTTGACCGCAACTGCCTTGCCGATTTCCAGATTTGCCAGCGCCTTGGACAGAGCCTCCTCGGTGATACCCGTATTTTCTCTTTCAAGGGTGACGTTTGTCACCTGAGAATCCTCTTTGCCGCTGGCTTTCAGGTACTCGGTGATCAGCTTGGTAGCGGATTCCACCGCCTTCTTGGCGTCCTTTTCCGCGTTGACCTTCTTTACAATGCCGTCGATCTTGTCTGTGATCTCTTTTGTCTGTTTCTCGTCTAATGTTGCTGTGGTGGACTGGCCTGCCTCATCGGTGGTGGACTCGTACAGCGGCACGGGCACCGCGCCGAATCTTCCGTATTTTTCGGTGAGATACTTGGTGATTTCGTCCTTGGAAACCTCCTGCGAGCCGCCCTCGCCGTAGAGGAGGTCAAACAGCTGGTCTCTCAGAACGGAATAGGTGCTCTCAAAATATACGAAGCTCTCCATTGACACGCCGTGACCCTCCAGAGCGGTTTTGCCGCCGCTGTACCACTGGGTCTCAAGACTCTCCTTTGAGGTCTTCAAGGTTGCCTCATCGACGGTGGCGCCCAGCTTGTCAAGCTCGGGCTGCAGCACCAGCAACTCCAGGCACTTGCGCTCGGCGGTGTCCTTGATCCAGTCCTTGGCGACCTGCTTGTTGCCGTCGTCATCGGTGATTTCCATGTCCAGCCACTTTTCGCTGGAAGCGTCGTAACCGTCCAGCTTCGCGGCATAGGTTTTCGCCTCTTCATACGCCTCGCGCATGGCGGTGAGATACACGCCGATTGCCAGCTCGTTGTCGTCTGTTTTGTAAGACCACTCCTTATCGAGGCTGCAGCCCGACGCGAATACCGTAAACAGCATCAGCACAGCCGTCAATAAGGAAGCGATTTTTACCGTTGGTTTCATGCTTCAATACCATCCTTATACTTTTATTTTTTCCTGCCCAAAATATGGTTATATTTGGGTGCGTACTCTCTTATTATACACAGTTTTTCCGCGGTTGTCTATATTTTTCAAAACTTTTTATCGCTTCCCGCGGCAAAATCTTTGTCATTTTATGCCCCTATTTTAAAAATCCGCTTCAGCGCGGGGATAGAAGCCGCGCCGCCGGCGCATTTTACGGACAAATACGGCTTGGCGCCCGCGTTCAGCGACGCCTTGCCGTTGAGCGCGATCAGCAGATCCGCCACAGCGGGCGATTTGATTTCCTTTACATAGAGCTGGATGGAGTTCTCGCTCTGGCGAATCTCATACACGCCCATGGCGTGCGCCCTGTTGCGGATCAGCGCGATGTCGATCAGACCGAGCACCGCCTTGGGGATCCTGCCGAAGCGGTCCCACAGCTCGTCCTTCACGTCCTCGCTGTCCTCCACGCTGCGGATGTCGGCTATCCTGCGGTAAACATCCAGCCGCAGGGTCAGGCTCTCCACATATTCCTCGGGAATGTGCGCGTCCACGGAAAGGTCGATCAGGCAGTCTACGTCGCTGTTCTTCGGCACCTCGCCCTTTTCCTCGCTCACCGCCTCGCCGAGCAGCTTGAGGTACATGTCGTAGCCGACGCTCTCCATGTGGCCGTGCTGCTGGGCGCCCATGATATTGCCCGCGCCGCGCAGCTCGAGATCGCGCATGGCGATTTTGAAGCCGCTGCCGAACTCGGTAAACTCGCGGATCGCCTCCAGCCGCTTCTGCTGAATCTCACTGAGCACCTTGCTGCGGCGGAAGGTGAAATAGGCGTAGGCGCGGCGCGCGCTTCTGCCCACTCTGCCGCGCAGCTGGTGCAGCTGGGAGAGTCCCATGCAGTCGGCGTTGTCGATGATCAGTGTGTTGGCGTTGGGCAGGTCAACACCCGTTTCGATAATGGTGGTGCACACCAGCACATCCACCTCCTGCGCCAGCATCTGCCGCCAGACCTCGCTCAGCTCGTGCTCCTTCATCTTGCCGTGGCCGATGGCGACGCGCGCCTCGGGAATGACCTCGGTGATACGGTTGGCGACCGCGCTGATGGATTCCACATTGTTGTGCAGATAGAACACCTGCCCGCCGCGGCGCAGCTCGCGCCGTATCGCCTCGTTGATGACCGCGTCGTCGTGCTCCAGCACATAGGTCTGCACGGGCATACGGTTCATCGGCGCCTCCTCCAGCACGCTCATGTCGCGCAGGCCGCTCATCGCCATGTTCAGCGTGCGCGGGATCGGGGTCGCCGACAGCGTGAGCACGTCGACGTTCCTGACAAGCTCCTTGAAGCGCTCCTTCTGCTGCACGCCGAACCGCTGCTCCTCGTCGATGATCGCCAGCCCCAGGTCGCGGAATTCCACGTCCTTCTGCACCAGACGGTGGGTGCCGATGATCATATCCACCTCGCCGCGCCTGAGCCGCTCCAGGATTTCCTTCTGCTGCTTGGCGGAGCGGAACCGCGAGAGCAGCTCCACGCGGATGGGATAGCCTTCGAACCGCTTGCACACCGTCTGATAGTGCTGCCACGCCAGAATGGTGGTGGGACACAGCAGCGCGCACTGCTTGCTGTCCGACACGCACTTGAACGCCGCGCGCAGCGCCACCTCGGTTTTGCCGAAGCCGACGTCGCCGCACAGCAGGCGGTCCATGGGCGCGGTGCGCTGCATGTCATGCTTGATTTCGCGCACGCAGTTGAGCTGGTCGGGGGTTTCTTCATATTCAAATTTTGCCTCAAAATCGCGCTGCCATTCGTTATCGCGCGAAAAGGCGTAGCCCTTTGCCTTCATGCGCGCCGCGTACAGCGCGATAAGCTCCTTGGCGATGTCCTTGACCGAGGTCTTGACCTTCGCCTTTGCCTTCTGCCAGTCGCCCGAGCCGAGGCGGTTGAGGCGCACACGGGAATTTTCCTGCGCGCCGATGTATTTCGCGACCATGTCCAGCTGGGTGACAGGCACATAGAGCACATCGCCCTTGGCATAGTCGATTTTGATGTAGTCCTTGGTAACGCCGTGGGTGTCGATTTTGCGGATGCCGCTGAACACGCCGATACCGTGAACGCTGTGTACCACATAATCGCCCGCGCTCAGCTCGGACAGGCTGTAGATCTCCTGCCCCTCCTTTTTGCGGCGGCGCTTCTTTTCGGGACGGTATGCCGCCTGTCCGTAGCTGACCAGGAAAAACTTTTCCGCGGGCAGCTCAAAGCCCGCGCTCAGCGCACCCTGCGTCACATAGATCCTGCCGCGCTCCGCTCTTGGGAGCGTGTCGGTGTATTCCGCCGCGTAGCCGTCGTTTTTCAGGCTGTCCGCGAGGTTGCGCGCCGCCTTGTCGGTGCCCGCGAGCACCACACCGCTGCTGTCGGCGGCATACAGACCGCGCAAGTCCTCCGTGAGCTGCTTATAGGAGCCGTTCCAGCGGCTGAGCTGCTTGGCGGAGAAGTTGATGACGTCGCTGAGCGGCAGCGGAATACTGCCGTGGACAAAGCTCTCCAGCACCGTCACGCCGTGCGCACGGAGGCGCTCCAGGCATTCGGTGAAGGTCAGCGCAAAACGGTCGAAGCCCTTGGCGAGCACGCCGTCCTCCAACGCCTGCTTGAGCTGCTCGCTGTTCTGGTAGTCCGTCGCCTTGCCGCGGTCGCGCACATTATTGAATTCCGACACGAACAGCAGGCTGTCGCGGGCGATGTAGTCGAGCAGGCACTCGGGCTTGTCATATATCTGATTAATGAATTTGTCGGCGTTGGCGAGGACAGCGCCGCTGCGCAGCCGCTCCGCCTCCTCGTTGAGCCGTTCGCGCGCCTTGGCGGCAGCCTTGCCGCGCAAAAGCCCCGCCTGACGGACGATCTTATCTGCCAGCGCCTGACGGTCGCTGATAATGATTTCCGTGGAGGGCGTCAGGTGAACGTTTTCCGCCCTTTTGAACCGCCGCTGCGTCTCCAAATCGAAGTAGCTGAGGTCGCATATCTCGTCGCCCCAAAGCTCCGCGCGCACGGGGTAGTCGCTGTCGGGCATGAAAAAGTCGAGAATGCCGCCGCGCAGCGAGAACTGTCCGCTGCCGTCCACCGCGTCAAAGCGCTCGTAGCCGAGGAGCGTCAGCGCGCGCACCGCCTTTTCAACGGAAATCTCGCTGCCCTCCTCCAGCTTTAACACCGTGTCGCGCAGCACGCTCCGCGGCACCGTCAGCTGACACGCCGCGTCTACACAGGCGATCACGACGTCGCATTCGCCGCTGAGCAGCTTGAGCAGCACCTTGAGCCGCTGGTGCTCGTATTCATGCGAACGGCTGCTGATTTCCTCCAAAAAGGTGTAGTCGCGCACGGGATACACCGATGCCGACAGCCCCATGCAGCACAAATCGTTGCACAGCGCCTGCGCCTCGCGCTCGTCCGAGGCGATCACCAGCGCCGATTTTTTCTTGGCGCGGCACAGCGCGTTGATAACGCACGCCTTTGCCACGGGGAACAAACCCGAAACGCAGAGAGATTTTCCCGTTTTGGTGCTCCGCAGCAACGACTGAAAGGCGGCGCTGCGTCCCAGCGCCTCGGAAAGATAGTTGTTTTTTGTCACAAAAGATACCTCTCTTGATTCATTCTCAAACTCAGTTAAAGCGGTTCATCGCGCGGTCGGCCTTGCCGTCGGTCATCAGCTCCACCGCTTCGAGAGCGTCCTCAAACCGGTCGTGCAGCAGCTTGCGCTCGTCGTCCGTAAATTTTGACAGCACCCAGTCCGCCAGATCCCAGTCGGGGTTCGGCTTGGCGCCGATGCCGATCTTGATGCGCGGGAACGCGTCGCTGCCGCTGAGATAGATGATGCTGCGCATACCCTTCTGACCGCCGTCGCTTCCCTTTTGGCGGATGCGCATTTTGCCCACCTCCAGCGAAACGTCGTCAAAAATCACAATGACATTTTCGGGCTTCAGCTTGTAGAAGTTCATCGCCTCCACCACCGCCTGTCCGCTGTTGTTCATGTAGGTTGTGGGCTTCATCAGCAGCGCCTTTTTGCCGCTGATGACGCACTCGCCCACAAAGCTCTTGAATTTTATCCTGTTAACCCTGCAGCCCAGCTTGTCGGCGAAATAATCTATCGCCAGCCAGCCGCAGTTGTGGCGCGTATTTTCGTATTTGCGGTCGGGATTGCCCAGACCCACAATCAGATACTCTACCGCGCCGGGCAGTTTTTTTCCGAACATATTTCTCTCCTTGCCGTGCGCCGCAGCGCCAACGGAATAGTATAAATAACGCAGACAGGGCGGACTTTATGCAAGTCCGCCTGTTCCTTGTTGTATCAATTATTATCAGTATACCCTGTTTGCCGCGCGAAATCAGTTGAAAGCCGCCGTAAAGGGCTTGCCGTTGAAAATTCTCGCGATCGCCTCCGCAAAGATGGGAGCGGTGGGCAGGATGGTGAATTTGTCGATCATCTTTTCCTCGGGAACGGGAATGGTGTCGAGGAGGATAACCTCCTTGATAGCGCTGTTCTTGATTCTCTCCACAGCGGGACCCGACAGCACCGCGTGGGTGGCGCAGGCGTACACCTCGGTGGCGCCGCCCTTTTCCACGATCGCGTTCGCCGCGTTGCACAGGGTGCCGGCGGTGTCGATCATGTCGTCCACCAGGATGACCTTCTTGCCCCTGGCGTCGCCGATGATGTTCATTACCTCGCACACATTCGCTCTGGGTCTGCGCTTGTCGATGATCGCGAGGCTCGTGCCGATTTTGGAGGCAAAGTTCCTGGAACGGGTAACCGAGCCGAGGTCGGGAGAAACAACGATGAAGTCGTCGACGTTGCCGCCGATTTTCTCTTTGATGTGGTTGGCAAGGATGCCCGCGCCGTGCAGGTGATCAACGGGAATGTTGAAAAAGCCCTGAATCTGATTGGCGTGCAGGTCCATGGTCAGCACGCGGTCCGCGCCGGCGGTGGTGATGATGTCCGCGCAGAGCTTTGCCGAGATCGGATCTCTCGCCTTGGCTTTTCTGTCCTGGCGCGCATAGCCGAAGTAGGGCATAACGGCGGTGATCCTTGCCGCGGAGGCTCTCTTCATCGCGTCGATCATGATGAGCATTTCCATCAGATTGTCGTTGACAGGCGTACAGGTGGACTGCACGATGAAGCAGTCGCTGCCGCGCACGGACTCATGCAGTGAAACGGCGATTTCACCGTCCGAAAATTGCGTGCAGTCGCTTTTGCCGAGCTGTAAACCCAAACAGCCCGCAATTCCCTGCGCAACGTCTACATTCGAGTTGCCTGAGAAGATTTTGATGTCTTTCCCGTGAAAATTCATTTCGTTTCTCCTTTACTAATCTCTCTTGTATCTGTAGGCTTTTTATATAAAGTTTTTAATTTGACCTGTTAAACGGCTCAGCAGCTGTAGCCCTTCGCCCTGGCGATTTGGTTCAGCTCCTCCAGCTGCCCGGGATCGTTTGCCCCCAGCACCGCGTCGCTGCACTCGGCGGTGTAGGCGCCGACGGTTTTGCCCTCGGCAAGCAGCAGCTTGACAGCGTCGGGCAGATAATACTCGCCCGCCTTGTTGTCGGACTTGATTTTGCCCAGCACGCTCAGCAGCAGCTGACAGTCGAACCAGTAGCCGCCCGAGTTGACCTCGGTGATTTTCAGCGTTTCCTCGTCCGCGTCCTTATGCTCCACGATCGCCCTAAGGTTGCCGTTTTCGTCGCGGACGATCCTGCCGTAGCCCGTCGCGTCGTCCAGCTCCGCCGAAATGACGGTCGCCGCGCAGCCCGACTCGGTGTGCTGACGCAGAGAGTTTTTAATGGTTTCGGCGGTCATAAACGGCGCGTCGCCGTTCAGGATCACCACGTTGCCGTCGTGGGCGCTCAAGAAGTCCTTTGCCATCATCACGGCGTGACCCGTGCCCAGACGCTCCTTCTGATAAACGCTCTCAACGGGATAATCCAGTGTTGCCAGATAATCCTCGATGTATTCCTTGTGATAGCCCTTGACCACGCAGATATCGTCCACACCCGCCTTTTTCAAAGCGGAAAAGACCCACTGCAGCATGGGCTTTCCAAGCACTAAAGACATGGGCTTGGGCTTATCGGACTTCATCCGCTTGCCCTCGCCGCCTGCCAGAATGATTGCACAGTTGCTCATACTATCCCCCGCAAGCAGCCTTGTTCCAAAACAAAGCTGAAAATAAACCAAATGAACCTTGTTCATTCGACTCTTTTTTACAATACTATTATCGCACAAAAAAAACAAATTTCAAGTCAAAAATATAAAAAACCGCGTCATTGCGGGAAATTAAACGATTTATACAATATTAATAAAAATTGAATGGGTTTTTTATGAGAAAAAAATTTAAAAAAATTCTCAAAAGTTGTAGCTATTTTCGTCAATCTTTGGTATAATATCTGTTAGGCTCAGATATGTTGGCAGATATTACCGTCTGCCCCAGCCGTATCAAAACATTTTTTATAGGAGGACTACCACTATGGCAAGAAAATGGGTTTACCTTTTCTCGGAAGGTAACGCAAACATGCGTGAGCTCCTCGGCGGTAAGGGCGCTAACCTTGCTGAAATGACCAGCATGGGACTTCCCGTACCCCAGGGCTTCACCATTACTACGGAAGCATGTACTCAGTATTATGAGGACGGCAGAAAGATTAACGACGAGATTCAGGAGCAGATCAACGAGTACATCGTAAAGATGGAAGAGATCACCGGCAAGAAGTTCGGTGACGAAAAGAACCCCCTGCTCGTTTCCGTTCGTTCCGGCGCTCGCGCTTCCATGCCCGGTATGATGGATACAATCCTTAACCTTGGTCTGAACGAGACCGTTGTCAACACCATCGCTGAGATGAGCGGCAACCCCCGTTGGGCTTGGGACTGCTACAGAAGATTCATTCAGATGTACTCCGACGTTGTTATGGAAGTCGGCAAGAAGTACTTTGAAGAGCTTATCGACAAAATGAAAGAGGAAAAGGGCGTTACGCAGGACGTTGAGCTTAACGCGGATGACCTCAAAGAGCTGGCTACCCAGTTCAAGGCTGAATATAAAGCAAAAATCGGCGACGACTTCCCCGACGATCCCAAGGAGCAGCTGATGGGCGCCGTTATGGCCGTATTCCGTTCCTGGGACAACCCCAGAGCGAACGTATATCGCCGTGACAACGATATCCCCTATTCCTGGGGTACCGCCGTTAACGTACAGTCCATGGCGTTCGGCAACATGGGCGACGACTGCGGCACCGGTGTTGCGTTTACCCGTGATCCCGCTACCGGCGAGAAGAAGCTGATGGGTGAGTTCCTTACCAACGCGCAGGGCGAAGACGTTGTCGCCGGCGTTCGTACTCCCATGCCCATCGCTCAGATGGCTGAGAAATTCCCCGAGGCGTTCGAGCAGTTCCAGCAGGTTTGCGCGACCCTCGAAGACCACTACAGAGACATGCAGGACATGGAGTTCACCGTTGAGCACGGCAAGCTCTACATGCTGCAGACCAGAAACGGCAAGAGAACCGCTCAGGCTGCTCTGAAGATCGCTTGCGACCTCGTTGACGAGGGCATGAGAACCGAAGAAGAGGCTGTTGCGATGATCGACCCGAGAAACCTCGACACCCTGCTCCATCCCCAGTTCGATACCGCTGCCCTCAAGGCTGCTACTCCTATCGGCAAGGGTCTGGGCGCTTCCCCCGGCGCTGCCTGCGGTAAGATCGTGTTCACCGCTGAGGACGCTGAGGCATGGAACGCAAGAGGCGAGAAGGTTGTTCTCGTTCGTCTTGAGACCTCTCCCGAGGACATCACCGGCATGAAGGCTTCTCAGGGTATCCTGACCGTTCGCGGCGGTATGACCTCTCACGCTGCCGTTGTTGCGCGCGGCATGGGCACCTGCTGCGTATCCGGCTGCGGCGACATCGCTATGGACGAGGAGAACAAGAAGTTCACACTCGCGGGCAAAGAGTTCCACGAGGGCGACTACCTCTCCATCGACGGCTCCACCGGTAACATCTACGACGGCGCTATCGCTACCAAGGACGCCGAGATCGCAGGCGAGTTCGGCAGAATCATGGCTTGGGCTGACAAGTTCAGAAAGCTCAAGGTAAGAACCAACGCCGACACTCCCGCCGACGCGAAGAAGGCAAGAGAGCTTGGCGCAGAGGGTATCGGTCTTTGCCGTACCGAGCACATGTTCTTTGAAGAGGACAGAATCGCTGCGTTCCGTGAGATGATCTGCGCGGACACCGTTGAAGAGAGAGAAGCTGCTCTTGACAAGATCCTGCCTTATCAGCAGGGCGACTTCAAGGCTCTCTACGAAGCTCTCGAGGGCTGCCCCGTAACCATCCGTTTCCTTGACCCGCCGCTTCACGAGTTCGTTCCCACCGAGGAAGAGGACATTCAGAAGCTCGCAGACGCACAGGGCAAGAGCGTTGAGGACATCAAGGCGCTCATCACCTCCCTGCACGAGTTCAACCCCATGATGGGTCACCGCGGCTGCCGTCTGGCTGTCACCTATCCCGAAATTGC
>ONEN01000085.1:0-3034 GCA_900316815.1 uncultured Eubacteriales bacterium
TGTTCTCCAAACGGAACAATATCAATAATAGCTAATAACAAAGAAATAGCTGGTGGAGGAACCCGAAACGGTGGTACCGACAATCCAGCACTGCGCGCCTGTGTTATCAAAGCCGGGAATCGCGGAAACAACAGAGCTGTTTGCGTCGGCATGCTTGAGCGCTTCTTCTCCTGCCTCCTGCTCCGTCATACCCGCATAAACAAAGGTCTCGGACTGACCGACAAGCTTGCTGGTGTCGGTAACGGATTTGGTGGGCTGCGTCTGCACGACCGCCTGTGTGCTGTTGGTGGCGGGCACAACGGCGGAGGTTACGGATGTGAACTCGTCCTCACCGCAGCCGGCAAGCGATACAGACATAGCAGCGGCAAGCGCACCGATGATAAGGAAACTGACTAATTTTTTCATATTTATCTTTTCTCCTTCTCTTGGTATCTCTTTAATATGAGAATAAATCTAACCGTTTCTTATTATAGCAAGCAATTCTGCAAATTACAACCATTATTTTACACAAAAAATATTTTGATTGTATGAGATTCATCATTTTTTCAGCTAAATTTAAGGGTTGTTTACTATCCTTGTTCCTGATATAATACTAACAGAGAACACGGCTCGGACTGTCCGTGCGCAACAGGATTATCAAGAGGAGGATGCAGTATGCAGGTTTTGATTGTAGAGGACGAAAAACATCTGGCGCGTGCGCTGAAACAAATTCTGACAGAACAAAAATACATGGTCGACATGGTACACGACGGCAACGACGGGCTTGATTACGCTCTCAGCGGCATTTACGACGTGATCATTCTCGACGTCATGCTTCCCTACCGCGACGGCTTTCAGATAGCGTATGAGCTTCGAAAGCAGAAAATAGACACGCCCATTCTGATGCTGACCGCCAAGGATTCCGTTCCCGACAAGGTGAGCGGCCTGAACAGCGGCGCTGACGATTACATGACCAAGCCCTTTGCGCCGGAGGAGCTGCTGGCGCGCGTAAAGGCGCTCACCCGCCGCAGGGGCGAGGTGATGCTCGACGAAACCGACTTCGGCGACTTCAACTTTAACGCCTCCACCAGCGAGCTGAGCAAAGACAGCAAATCCGTTCATTTGAATTTTAAGGAAGCGGAGATCCTCAAGCTCCTCCTCGCTCACCGCGGCGGTATCCTCTCCAAGGAGGATATCATCACCAAGGTATGGGGCTATGACTCCGACGCGGGCAGCAACAATGTGGAGGCGTATATCTCCTTTTTGCGCCGCAAGCTGCATTTCATCCAATCCACGGCTGAAATAAAGGCGATAAAAAAGATGGGCTACAGACTGGAGCAAAGCCATGATCAATAAACTCAGACGGCGCATTATTCTCATTAACATGCTCCTGATCGGCACCGTGATCCTCGCTATCTTCATCACCGTCATATGCAACAACTATGCCAGCTCCGTCAATATGATGGATCGCGGTATGAATCAGGTGTTTGACAAGCTGGGGCGGGATTTTGACGATCGGCCCGAACACTTCTCCGACGAGCTTTTCGATCCCGAGAATTTCGGTGAACAAAACGACACCGCAGAGGACGCGACGCAGACCGAAACCGCAACCGCGTCACAGTCTGAAAGCTCTGCGTCGTCAACCGATTCGACCCGCGACGACCCCTCACAAAAAAAAGACAACCGCGGCTTCAAGCATAATTTCGGAGACGAAACGCCGATCCAGATTTCCTCTTATGTGATCGTGAATACCGACGAAGACGGCGCGATCACCAAGAAGCAGGAAAATGAATTATCCATCGACAGTGAAACGCTTGCGCAATGCATTAAAACCGCTTTGAGCGGCAAAGCAGGATTCGGACAGATCAACGAGTACGGGCTGATGTACGCCGTGCGCGCCAAGCCTCACGGCAACACGCTGGTGTTTGCGAGCAGCAGCTCTATCTATACCTCTCTCACCAATTCCATCATCATCTGTTCCCTTCTGTTTTTGGGCAGCATGGCGGTTATTTTCGTCATCAGCCTGCTGCTTTCGGGGCTGGCAGTCAAGCCCGTCAAGAGCGCGTGGGAACAGCAAAAGCAATTTGTCGCCGATGCGTCCCACGAGCTGAAAACGCCGCTGACGGTCATTCTTGCCAACAACAATATCATGATGTCACACAAGGATTCCACGGTTGCCGACGAACGGCAATGGCTGGAGAGCACCGAGGAAGAAGCAAAACACATGAAAAAGCTGATTGACAACATGCTCTTCCTCGCCAAGTCCGACGCGGGCACCGCCAAGGTGCAGTTCAGCGAGGTGAATTTCAGCGAAATTGCAGAGGGATGCGCGCTCAACTTTGAGCCTGTGGCGTTTGAAAAGGATATTCTGATCGATGCAGAGCATATCGCGCCGGACGTTCTCCTCTCGGGCGACGCTACCCAGCTCAACCAGCTGGCACATATTCTGGTGGATAACGCCGTCAAATACGCCTCTGCGGGCACTACCGTCACCATCCGCCTTGAACGCCGCGGCGACCGCGCGGAATTTTCAGTGAACAATTACGGCAGCGTTATCCCCAAGGAGGATTGTGAGCATGTCTTTGACCGCTTCTACCGCGCCGAAAAGAGCCGAACCACCAAGGGCTACGGCCTCGGTCTTGCCATCGCCAAGCGCATTGTCACCGACATGAACGGTAAAATCAGCGTGGCGAGCAGCGAAGCGGAGGGAACTACCTTTACGGTGAAGTGCACGGCGCTTAATACACCGAAAAGCTGCTGATAGGCTTGCATTCATGCGCTGCTTAGGGTATAATAGAGAAAAGCGCCCCTGTGCAGGGCGCTGCAGAATCTCGTGAGGGAGCGGATGTGCATGATAGATTTCACAAACGGCGGCTTTTTTAAGCTGAAGCAGACCGATACGCAAAACGGCGTCAATATGGTGCAGGCGCTTTTGGTTGACGGCGAGCGGGTGTTGTCCGCCTACAAGGGAATCCGCGATTATGTGGTGTTCACCGACAAGCGCGTGATCGCGGTGAATGTGCAGGGCGTCACCGGGAAAAAGCGCGATTACACC
>ONEN01000085.1:3060-10089 GCA_900316815.1 uncultured Eubacteriales bacterium
ACTCGGTGGAGACCTCCGGCGTGGGCGATATGGACAGCGAGCTGGAGCTGTGGTACAGCGGCCTGGGCAAGGTTCGCTTTGAGTTTACGGGGCGCAGCGATATCGTGAGAATCGGTCAGCTCATTGCCGGCTATGCGCTGTAAATAAAAAACCAAATCCCTGACTTACCGCTGACAGCAACGGATAAATCAAGGATCATGATCAGCAATACAGATGACAGGCTGCATTATACGGTGACGATTCGGCACCGACAGCAAAACAATTATTGCATAAGGCATATTACATTAAGCGACTGAGAGAAATCCCGGTCGCTTTAATTATTGTTCAACATTGGGCGCTCCCTTTGAAAGAAGACCGTACTTGGTTTTTACCCGTTCCAGCTTTTCGAGCATAGGCTGCGCGAAAAAGAACAAAAAGGCTGTTGTGGAAAAAGCGTGAATGATATCAAAGGGCAGGCCCTCTGCGTAAAAGGTGAGGATTGTCGGAAGATTGAGCGGCGCGCGCGACAGCACCAGCGATGAAAAATTCATAATGCCGCCGTAGAGCACGACGGTGACAACAAAGCCGAACACACACAGCGCGCCCCTGCTCTGCAGCAGACGTCCCCTGCGAAAGAGCACGCCCGCCAGCAGTCCGATCACGCCCGCCGCAAACATCTGCCACGGCGTCCAGGCGCCCTGCCCGAAATACATATTTGACACCAGCATGGCGGAAGCGCCGACAATAAAGCCTGTTTCGCCGCCGAGAGCCGCGCCGCTGATGATCACAAGCGCCAGCACAGGCTTGACCTGCGGAAGAGCGGCGAAGGCGGAACGTCCCGCAACGGTAAGCGCACAGAGCACCGCAATCAGCACCAGCTCGCGCGCCTGCGGTTTTCGTCCCTCAAAGACCAGAAAAAAGGGAAGCATTCCCTCCAGCATCACCAAAAGAGAGATGAACAGGTACTTCTGATCCTGTAAAAACGTTACGCCGATAAAGATGGTCAGCGGAATCAGCAGCAGAATCATTCCGGCGGCAGCAACGGTTCGCTTGGAAAGCCGTTGCTTCTCAAAAACGCTGTCCAACGGTTTCTCCGAACGCGCGCCGAACGCAACCATCAACAGGATCACGGGCGCGGCTATCAGGAGAAAATGCAGCCAAAACGGCAATACCGCAGGAAATATAAGGTTTTCCGCCACGCCCGCCGCCAGCAGCACCGCTCCCGTACCGCCGAGTATTTTTTTCCAAAGGGGCAGCTTCTGCTTTTGCTTGGGAGCGGGAACCACAAAGTCTTTATCCGCGCCGCCGTCATCGGGAGGAGGCGGTTCTCGCTTGCCTGTGCAGCAGTATATCACATCCTCCGCCGTGACCGCCTCGGGAAGCAGCTCTCTTGCCATGCGCGAGGCGGCAGTAACGTAGAAGCTGTTGGTACTGAAAAATGAGCGGGGCGTGCCGCCTGCTGCCAGCTCGCCGTTAAACAGGAGCATACAGCGATGACTGTAACGCGCGCAAAATTCCATGTCATGGCTGATCACCACCACTGCGGTGCCCTGCTTTGCGAGCTTTTGCAGAATGGAGGCGAACACCGCCTTAAACTGTGCGTCCAAGCCCTTTGTCGGCTCGTCGAGCAGCAATACCCTCGGGCGCAGCATCAGCAGCTTGGCGAGCGCGACCTTTTGCATCTCGCCGCCCGAGAGGTCAAACGGGTGCCGCGCGGTCAGCTCACCTATCTGACACAGGCGGATAACCGATTGCACACGCGCGCTTCGTTCTTCCTCCGGCAAACCGCCGAGCGCAGGCAAATCCCACAGCGTTTCCCAAACGGTGCTGCCGCTGAAAAGCGCCTGCGGGTTTTGCGGAAGCAGCAAGCATAATTCGTTGTCGGAAATAACCTTGCCGCTGTACGGCTTTCTCGTTCCGTTCAGCACCGAGAGCAATGTAGATTTTCCCGTTCCGTTGCCGCCCATTATCGTCAGAATTTCCCCGTAACGCACCTGCAAGCTGAGATGCCGCAGCACGTCGGGGGCGTTTTTTTCATAGCGGAAACAGATATTTTGCAAATTGACCGCCGTCTTGCCCGCCTCCGGAACGGCTTCTTCATCCAACGGACGCAGCGGGTGCGACTGCGCATAACCGTGCAGCCATTCCCTGCCCTGCGCCACCGTGACGGGACAAGCACCGCCGCTCTCCGCCGCGTCCCAGATGCGCATGGGCGCAGGCAGCGAAAGAAAGCAGCCGCTATTCACGCGCTTGAGGTTCTCACCCGTCCGGGCGGGCGTGTCGTCGGAAATGAGGCGGCCGTTTTCCAGTACCAGCACCTTGTCGCTCATCGGAAGAACATCCTCTAATCGGTGTTCGATGATGATGACGGTTACGCCCATTTCGCGGTTGATCCTCAACAGACAGGATAAGAAGTCCGCCGCCGCTATAGGGTCGAGCTGTGACGTCGGCTCGTCAAGTAATAACAATTTGGGCTGCATCGCCATCACCGACGCGAGGTTGAGCAGCTGCTTCTGTCCGCCCGAAAGCTGCGCGACGTCTGCCTCGAAGAGCTGTTGGATACCGAAAAAGGACGCTGTCTCCGCCACACGGCGGCGGATGATGTCAGGCGGCAAGCCCAGTCTTTCCAAACCGAAGGACAGCTCATGCCATACCTTATCGGTGACGAGCTGGTTATCGGGGGACTGCATCACAAAGCCGATAGCCTCACTCTGCTCGCGCAGTGTCAGCGAGCCGACCTCTTTACCGCCGACCAACACGCGCCCTTTTCTGACGCCGTGCGGCGTCAGGGCAGGCTTGATGTGACGCAGCAGCGTGCTTTTTCCGCTTCCCGACAAGCCGCAGAGCGTAACGAACGCGCCGCTGCTGACCGTAAAGCTGACGTCATGCAGCACGTCAACGCCCGTTTCGGGAAAACGAAAGCTCAGATGTTCGACTGTAAGCGCTTCCACTTGATTCCCTCCCCCAACAGTATGAACAGCGGCGTGAGCAGCAGCGCCGCGTATAGGCAATAATACAATATGGCAAATCCGTCTGTCAGCTCTCCATGCACGGACGGAAAATAGCGGAACGGCAGCTTGCCGCACAGCAGCAGCGCAAGCAGCGCGCCGCTCTCCGTGAGCACGACAGCAAGCACGGCAGCGTCCTGTTTGTAAAAGCGGAACGGTGAAAAGGCTGTTCTTCCCTTTAAGCCGTAGCCGCGGCTCTTCATGGAATCGGAGGTTTCTACCGCGTTTTCCATGGAACGGCTCACCATAACGGAAAAGACGGTGACCGCCGCCTTAAACCGTCCCGTCAGCGTTTGTCTGCCGTTTATGGAAAAGGCCGCCTGTGCTTCCCGCGTCTGCTTGAACTGCGCTGTAAAGCGCGGAATAAAGCGCAGCGCCATAGACAGCACCAGACTCAGCGAGGGGGTGATTCTCCCGAACAGATACACTACCTTGTCGGATGTGATCACGCGGTTGACGCAGGAAAACCACAGCGCCACCGTGCTGATCATGACAGCCGACGCCGCGCCGTAGAGCACCGACTCCAGCGTCAGCGGATTGTTCCACGGAAGGTAGCAGAGAATGGTGGCGCCTCTGTGATTGAACAGCGGATTGACCGCTGTTATGATCAGAATCATGGGCAGCAAAAATTTCACGGAAAATAACGCGGTGCGCCTGCCGTTGAGCACAACGGCATTTGTAAGGGCACACAGCGCGGAAACAGCCAGACACACGGGCTGCATGATGAACATGGAAAAGAAAAGCACCGCCGCGAAAAACACAAAGCTTACGAGGGGGTGCATTTTGGAAAAGGAATCTTTCATATGACGGTTTACTCACTTTTTTGTTGACTGTAATCGCCGCCGATATCGCGCCCGAGATTACAGGTGTAGAGCCATTCAATGCGGTCGCCGTCGCTGAGTGCGTAGCGCGAGCAGCCGTAGTTTGGGAACCAGCCGTTGACCCTGTACATCCAGCCCGAGCCTGCGCCGCAGTCGAATTCATACAGATTGCCGATTCCCTCTATATAGGCGGAATTGTAGACAGGCGTATTGGTGTACTCCATGTGGATTCGATTCTCACGGCACACCCTTGCGAGCACGTCAAACACGCTTTCCCCCTCGTTAAACGTGACCGTTACCGTCTGTAATATCACGCCGTCGGAGGGAATCACCGCCGCTACCTCCTCGCTGAGCTGTTCCTTTTGCGCCAGCGCGGACGCGCAGGAAACGGAAAACGTGCAGGTATGCGCCACGGGCTTGACCGTCTGCTCCTGCGGCTCAACAGGCTGCGGCTTATCCGAGGGTACCTGATCGGTCTGATAGCGGTCCTGCGCTTTTGTCTCAGGCTCGGCAGACTGTTCGCTTGGCGCGGACGAGTTGGAAGGAGCGTTTTCCGTACGCACAATAACTGCAGAGGAGTTCGTTGGCGCGGAAGTCGTCGCGGGAGCGGTCGTTGCTGCGGAGGTGCGGGGCGCTGTGGTGCCTTGCAAGGCGGCGCCTTGCGTCGGCTGTGCTGCGGAAACGGCTGCGGTCGCTGCCGCGTCAGTGTTTGACACAGCGGCGGTTACCGTGACATCCGGCTGCGTAACAAAAGACGCATCAGGCGGGTTAAGACTGCCGCCGCTGATAAACGCGACTGTCAGAACGACCGCCGCAGCGAGAACGCCCAAACATATCCATTTGTATTTTTTCAGAAAATCAACAATCCTTGTCATCAAATCATCCTTACTCCGCGAGCTGCCGCTGCAACAGCGTCACGTCGCTGATATCTACCCTGCCGCTGCGGCTGAGGTCGGCAAGCTTTTGAAGCGGCGCAGACAAGCTTTCATCATACTCCGCCAAAAAGCGCTGCACGGTCGTCGCGTCATTAATGGTGACATGGCCGTCGCCGTCGATATCCGCGACAGCGAAGGACTGCACGTCGCTCATCTCAAAGAGCGGCGTCTTACCCGTTTGCATACGGCGGTACGCCGTCATAGCATAGAACGCCTGCTCGGTAGCCATCTGATTATAGCTGCCGCCCAAGCTGTGGGCAAAGCCGTCGGGCACCGAAAAGCGCAGCAGACTGTCAAACGGCGTCTTGCCATCCTTGCAAAAGCGTTCGTCCTGCTGCACATCTACACCGAGACAGGACAGCGCCGTTATCACCTGCGCACAGCTTTCGGGATTGAAATCATCATAGGACAGGTAGCCGCCGCTCTCCTGCTGCATGGACGCAAGCAGCTCACACGCGCGGTCGAGAGCAGCCTGTATCTTTTCATCATAAAAGCGGTAGGGCGCCAGCGCCTGTACCGCCATGCCCGTGACGTCGGGATCGGAAACAGCGTCCAGTCCCCAGCCGCCGTCCGTGTGCCGCGCTTGCAGGAGCTTATCAAGCAAAGCCTCGCGCGTTCCCTGACGGCACGGATAATCGCAGGCATCGAGCGCGATAAGCGCCCAGATCACGCCGTTAATCCCCTGTTTGGCGACATAAGTGCTGTCGTTCAGCGGTTCGGTCAGGTCGTATCCGTCCACATCGCGGGCGTCCCTGCCGATTGCCGACAGTGCGAGAATCATCCGCGCGTTATCGCTTGACTTTCGCGGATGGAGCCGATCGGAGCCGACAGCGCGCACATATTTGGCCGCTGCCTTTTCATATGCAGCCTTCTGTTCGTCGGAATACGCATCCGCGCGCGTCAGCCCGATCACAAGCCACTCGCCGCCAACGGAGCCGACCTGCGCAGGCAGCGTTGACAGGTGCGCCTGCGAGGCGGCATATTTTTCATCAAAATCAGTCTGCGACAGGGCGGCAGACGGCAGAACAGAACATGCCAGCAGGTGCCCTGTCAGCCATAATGACAATAATCCTTTTGCTCTGTTCTTCATGGAAACAGCTCCTTATCTGTCAGCGAGGATCCGCTGCATAGAGGTCACGTCGTCAATGGTAACCGAGCCGTCGCCGTCAACGTCCGCCTGTCTTGTCTGCGCTTCGGACAGTTCCTCAAACTCCGCCAGACAGCGCTGCAGGAAGGTAGCGTCCTGAATATCCAATACGCCGTTGCCGTCCAAATCGCCCAATACTTCATACCGCACCGTGAGGGCATAAACCGTTTCCTCCGCAGTGCCGCCCCAGCTGTTCATGGAAGGCCACGCGGGGTTGCCGACGCCGATATAGAGCGTGTCGCCGTCCGCAACGGGAATGCTTCTGCCGCCGCGATATTCCGCGCCGTTTGTTTCGGGCTGATAATCATTTTTATATACCCGTACCTGATAGTTCTTATTCACCGCTGTCGCAAAAACGGAAAGTACATCCTCGGGATCGTGCATGATCACCGTGTACGCCTTCTCCGAGGAATCAAACACCGACAAATCATCGAGGGGATTCTTCGAAACGGACGCGCCGTCTACAGCGAGAGACGCAAGCGAGGTGTCATAGTTGCCGTAGAGACTGCCCACATCGGCGCCCCATGCGCAGGTGTATTGCAGCACGATCTCATCGCCCGCCTGCAGGCCGCCGTTTTCGACGGTGTAGGAAGCGGTGCCGTCAGCGGTGAACCAGTCGTTGAGCGTCGCCATCCAGCCGCCGCTGCCCTGATACGCGTACTCCGCCAGACCGTTGACGGAAGAAATGTAGCCGTACTCCGAAACGGTGAAGTCATAGCCGCCGTTTTTGATGGCTCTCTCCGCGACCGACTCCATGGAATCGTCGCCGTTCAGGGCGATCTCCGTGTCGAGCAGCGTGCCGACCCACGGCGCGCCGTCCTCTGCCGCCATGCGTTCATTTTTCACAATCACTCTGACGGTGTCGTTCTCACTCGCGTTTGCCGGCAGCGCACCGGCAGCAGAGAACAGCATGGTGGCTGCTAATGCGGATGTCAGCATTTTGGTTACTTTCTTTTTCATTGTTTTTCCTCCAAAAAAAATAGCTTTTCTATAAAGAAAAGCACAACGGAAGAAACCGCAGGTTTGGTGCGGCTTAATGCGGGTTGTGCTTCTTCTTATCCAAGAATACAACTCAAGCCAACGCGGAAGTAGCCCGACTCATTCATAAGAATACACGGTAATGAAAGTTGCTGCGGATT
>ONEN01000231.1 GCA_900316815.1 uncultured Eubacteriales bacterium
TCCGCAAGGTCTTCGATGTGGAGCATGCGGATCTGGGCAAAGTCATCCCCGAGTTGGGCAAGACCCTGGGCGAAGCCCTGCTCACTCCCACCTGCATCTATGTAAAGCCGGTGCTGGCCGCCTTCCAGAAGGCGGAGATCCACGGCGTGACGATCCTGCAGTGCGGGGAAAACAGCTACAAGCTGGCTGTAAAAATAAGCGAATTGATTTAAATGAAATACTTCTACGACCTTCATATCCATTCGTGCCTGTCACCGTGCGGCGATATGGATATGACGCCGAACAATCTCGTCAATATGGCGAAGCTGCTCGGGCTGGACGTTATCGCCCTCACCGACCACAATTCCTCGCGCAACTGCGCGGCGGCAATGGAGGTCGGCAGGGAAATAGGACTTTTGGTCATTCCGGGAATGGAGCTGACCACCAGCGAGGACATCCACGCGGTGTGTCTGTTCCCGACTCTCGAAAAGGCGCTCGCCTGGGACGAGTATGTGGACTCGCGCCGCATAAAAATAAAAAACCGTCCCGACATCTACGGCAGGCAGGTCATAATGAACAGCGCCGACGAGGAGATAGGGGAGATCGAGCACCTTCTGCTTCCCGCGACCGAAATCGGAATTATGAGCGCCTACCGCGAGGTAAAGCGGTTCGGCGGGATCTGTTATCCCGCGCACATCGACCGCGACAGCCTTTCGATCCTATCGGTACTGGGCGAAATCGACGCGGACTGCGGCTTTAAAACTGCCGAGCTCGCCGACAGGAGCAAATTGGGGCAGCTCAGGCAGCTGCACCCGATTCTCGACGCCCTGCACATTGTCACAAGCTCCGACGCGCACTACCTTGAAAATATGCGCGACGCGGAAAATTATCTGGAGCTGAGTGATCTGACTGCGGAAAGCGTGATTTCGTCGCTCGATTGATACTATCTTGAGTGCTTTTTTGACCTGCACCATAGTACCGGAACCGAAAACCGTTTCGCGTAAAAATATTAAAAACCCGAAATTTGGCTGTATAATTGAAAATTTTGACATTTTCTTACAAAAGAGTAAAAATCTTTTATGGACATTTAGTTTAATATCTGGTATAATATTCTGTGAGTAAATATAATATTACGGATTTGCGTAATATTTTTTTATCGGTATTGACTATTCTAATCAGGGAGGAAAAACTATGCAGAAAAAAATCAGCAGTATCCCGTTTTCGGGCACACCTGAGCAAGAGGCAAAGCTGAAGGAGGTCATCGCTAAAAACGTTGACGATCCGGGCGCGGTAATGCCCGTGCTTCAGGAAGCGCAGGAAATATACGGGTATCTGCCCATCGAAGTTCAGACAATGGTCGCAGAGGGCTTAGGCGTTCCGCTGGAGGAGGTTTACGGCGTATCTACCTTCTATTCCCAGTTTGCACTTTCGCCCAAGGGTAAGTACAACATTTCCGTCTGCCTCGGCACAGCCTGCTACGTAAAGGGCTCGGGCGACATTCTGAACAAGCTCTCCGAGCTGCTCGGAATCGAGGCTGAGGAGTGCACTGCCGACGGCAAATTCTCGCTCACAGCGTGCCGCTGCATCGGCGCCTGCGGCCTTGCGCCCGTACTCACCGTCAACGACGAGGTTTACGGCAGACTGACCGTTGCCGACGTACCCGGCATTCTGGAAAAGTACAAGGATGCGTGAGCTGTCGCTTAATGTGATGGACGTTGCCCAAAATTCCGTCCGCGCGCAGGCCACGCTCGTTGAAATTACGGTTGAGGAGAGCGACAAAAACGACTTTCTTACAATCGTGATCGGCGACAACGGCTGCGGAATGACAAAGGAGCAGGTGGAGCAGGTCATCGACCCGTTCTTCACCACCCGGACCACCCGAAAGGTGGGCTTGGGAGTTCCGCTCTTCAAAATGTCGGCGGAGCAGACGGGAGGCAGCTTTTCCATCGAATCCGAGGTAGGCCGCGGCACCCGCACGCAGGCGACCTACGTCAAAAGTCACGTGGATATGACTCCGCTCGGAGACATCAATTCCACGGTTTCCATTCTTATTCGCTGCAATCCCGACATCGATTTTGTATACACCCGCACAACCGACGGCGGAACCTTTACGCTGGACACAAGAGAGCTGCGGGAGGTACTGGAGGGCGTAAGCCTTGACACCCCCGATGTGGTGGAATGGATTGAACAATTCTTGGAAGAACAAACTGAAAATATTTGCGGAGGTGCAGAATTATGAAATCCTTAGCCGAGTTACAGGCTATTCGCGACAGAGCGAAAGCAAACGTCGCGTTAAGAAAAGAAAATCCGAACGCTGCCCGCGTTCTGGTCGGTATGGCTACCTGCGGTATTGCCGCCGGAGCAAGACCCGTGCTCAACGCGTTCACCGAGGAAATCGCAAAGCGCGGACTTCAGGAAGACATCGTTGTCACCCAGACAGGCTGCATTGGCATCTGCCAGTACGAGCCCGTTGTTGAGGTTGAAATTCCCGGACAGGAAAAGGTGACA
>ONEN01000207.1 GCA_900316815.1 uncultured Eubacteriales bacterium
CAGGGTCGCGTCCGACTGTTCGTTGACATAGACCTTTGCGGTATAAGGATTGTCGCCGTTGGGAATGGTGAACAGCATATACGCTGTTTGGCTTTGAGCAATCTCGGGAGCAAGCTCCATATAGAAGTTCACGCCGATGTCGCCCTGTAATGAGATCGAATGTCCGGCAAGTCTTGCGCCTACGCCGTCAGCGAATCCAAACTCAGCATTCACGGTCACATCTTCACCGGGCATTTCAAACGAATACACACCGTCCACCAGTGCAAGCGGTTCGCCGTTGACGGTCACGCTCTTGACCGCATAGCCATCATCGGGGATGACGGACAGGGTGACGGTCTCTCCCTCGATCGCCTTTGTCGGCGCTTTAACCGTTCCGTTCTCGCAGTCGCTGACGGTAATATCAAATACATATGGGGGGTGAGCGTCTTACTGTTGATCGTGGTAAAGTCGTCGACATAACCCTCAGGAAGAACCGTCGTGCCGTTGTTGAACGGCTTTTGGAGTGTGACGGTATCGTCGGCAGTAGTATATTTATTTGTATGGATGCTGTCGGTCGCGGTTGTCCAGCTCAGAGAGATGCTCCCGCTATCGGATCTTATACCATTATTAACTCCTAACACGCTGACATTGCCGCCAATGATCGTGATATCCCCCTTGATTCTGATCCCGTGTTGGCATGGCATTGCGTTTAAGCTGCTGTTCTCGATTGTGACACTGGATGTGTCATACGTACTGCCGATACCATAAGTACATTTACTATTGGTATAATTCGATAGATCGATTACGCTGTCTCGGATCGTGAGAGCCTTCCTGAAATTGATCGCGTTATTGTTCGCCTTTGCGGTAATGTTACTGTTACGGATCGTGATATCGTTAACGCTATAAAACGCATCAGTGGTCGCGTTTACGGTAATGCCGGCGTCATTGATCGTGAGGGTGCCGGTATAGATACCGTATTTCGTCTCGGGGAAGTTGATATCGCCGCCGTTGATCGTGACAGAACCGGGGAGGGCATTGATACCCTCACGCGACGAGTATACAGTGATATCACCGTTGTTGATCGTGACAGTTCCGGCATTGATAGCGCTATCCGCCGTGCTGGTCGAATTCGAGTTTACATTGATAACACCGCCGTTGATCGTGATGTCACCGGACTCGGCACTGATACCGGAACCCATCGAGTCGATGGTGATATCGCCGCCGTTGATTGTGACACTGCCGTTGGCGGCGTCGATACCAGCGGTTTCAGTCGGAATATCTTCGATCAGCAGAGCGCCCTTATCATCGCCGGTGCTCTGAGCATAGATGGTCAGGCTTCTTCCAGAACCGTTAACTTGGATACCCGCGGTGGCGGTCAGGGTCGCGTTATCGCAGAGGATCAGGTTGACATTGCCGGTGAAAGTAACAGGTTCCGTATAGGTGATATTGCTGTTGACGACATACCAGCCCTCTTCGAGCGTCGTCATGGAAGGATCGAGCGGAACAGCCTGAACCGTATGCTCCGTGCCGTTTTCATCAAGGTAGGTGACGCCGACGGGCAGTTTTTCAAACACCGCCGTGACCGTGACGTCTTCATCCGGCATATAGAATGAATATCCTCCGGCTCCTTTTTCGAGCACATTGCCGTTGATATAAACGCTCTTTGTGTAATATCCCCGCCCAGGCATCATAATCACCGTGACGGTGTAGGTCGCCTGTTCAAAGCCCGCGCCAATTGTGACATCTTCGGCGGGCATGGTCAGCACGCCGTTTTCGAGCGCACCCGCGCTCGCGGTATAGCCGGTGAAGGTACTGCCTGTCGCGGGTGTGCCGGTATAGCCGAGCGCAAGAGCTACACTGTCCTCATTTCCGGCGTAGATCGTATCGCCGTACAGCAAGCCGCTGTTATCTGCGTACGCAGTAATGCCGCTGACGGAGTAAACCGTTGCTTCGCCGCTGAGAGCTACGCTCACGTCCTGCCCTGCGGTGACGGAATGAGCTTGCTTGCCCTGATTTTCAACAGACCCGAGTTCGCGTGTGTAGTAGCAGTTATTGTCTGCCGAGCCGTTGCGGACAAAGGTCGCGCTGTTGGCTGACACTTCGGTTTCGCCGGCTTCAAGCGCGGCGGGGTCATAAACACAGTTTGTGAGGGTGATCGTGCCGCTATTGTGCTTGTAGCCCACAAAGCCCGAACAGCTTGTGGTAGCCGTTTTACCGGCGGAAAGGATTTTTTTTTTATTTTCTGCTGCGGCAGTTCTCGAGCCTTACCGTGCCGTACTGTGTGCCGATGAAACCGCCCGCATACTTTTTCGAGGTGTAGATAGTGCCCGCTGTGTGCAGATTTTTGATAACGCAGCCGGTCTCGGCATTGCGGAACGGAGCCGTCTTGTCGTCGTTGCTGACAGGCTCGTCAAAAGTGCCGTAGGCGACGGTCAGCGTATGTCCCTGTCCGTCAAAGGTGCCGGTGAAGTCGTGATAGGAGCCGCCTGCCATGCGCGTAACGGAAATATCAGCGTCCAGCTTTACGGTTTTGCCGTTGAAGATCCCCTTGTCGTTGTCGGCGAGCATATCGCAGAAAACACCCCAGCCCGCCGCGTTGCGGATCGTATACGTATCTCCCGCTTCGTTGACATAGAAGTCCGGAATCGTTGTCGTGGCCGTGTATGTCGCTCCGTTGAATGTCACGGTTGCCGCAGCCGTGTCGCCCTCTGTCGATACGGCGGCGTTGACCGTCGCGGTAAGCGTCGGGTCAGCGGCGCAGACGAAGGTCGCCGTACAAGCCGAACAGTCAGCAGACCAGCTCCATGCCGGTGCGTTCGCCGCCGCACAGGTAACGGTGCAAACCTGCCTGTAGTCCGTGCCGCCCGCACCCTCCGCAAGGATCATCGCGTTTGAATAGCCGGAAGAGCTCTGCCCCGCTGTGAGGCTTGTGATATCCGATTCATGCCAATATGTTCCGCTCGAAGGACTCGGTCTTAAGGTTGAAATGGCATCTTGGCCGTTACTGTGCACTGCAATGTCATCGTACCATTTAACCAAGCGTACAGAGTGTGTATAAGTGGTATTGATGTTTGTCCACTCGATCTGATAAAAATGGTCGGCGTAGGTAAAATACCCCTCAGCGGAGCCCGACGTGCAGTCGAGAAATGCGGTGGTAATAGCAGTCGTAGCCGCGCTCGCCGTGAAGGGCACGATCGAAAACAGACTGACGACCATCATCAGCGCAAGCAATAGGCTGATCGGTTTTTGGATTTTCTTCATGGGTTTTCCTCCTCTTTTGAAAAATTTGAAAAGGGGCACGGATGAGCTTTGCGTTCAGCCCCGCTCCACATACTTATACGTATTTATTGTAACACATAAAAAGCAAAATACAATATTTCAGCGTTCGGCAAATTTATCACGTTTTTCAGTTTGAATGCGGGTTCCAGCCCTCGTATTCTTCGTTACCGCCGCTGCCTTGATGATTCGGGTTCCGACCCTCATAACCGTCACCGCCGGAGGTCGTGATCATGTCCCCGGTCGTAAATGTGATAACCTCTATCTCGGTGCGCTCGTATTGTTCTTTCAGCATACGCGCCTCCTTAACCGAAGTAGGCGTTCGCCGCCTGATTGTACCAATAGGTCGCAAAGACGAGCAGCATTGTTTGATAAGGCGTGTACTTTGCTTTTATACACTCGCGCACATAGTCGAGAACGGTATAGCTGTAAATACTCGTGCCGATCTGCAGGGGATAGGGCGTGTCGAGGTCAGCCGCGCCGATATCGGTCACCTCAAAGTAAATTTGATCGTTCTTTGTATGATAATCGACCGGTTCAGCGTCGAACATGACGCTGTCCTTGACGAGATCGAACTTCGCCTGATCGGTGATCGTATAATAGTGACGCAGAGATGTTTTGGAGAGATAAACGATGGTCGAGCCCTCGTATTTCAGACCGTAGGCGTCAAGACCGCTTTCCATATCGCGCGCTGACGGGGAGATCATTTCCGGCGTGACCTCTGCCAATGTATAGTCCAAGCCCTTGTCGGCAAGGTCATCAAGGTTGCGGTCGAACCAGGTCTGTGCCTTTGCACCGTAAATCAGCATAGCTTTGACGAGTGCCGCGAGCTTGTTGTATTCTTCCTCGGTGTGATTTGCCGCGAGGTATTTTGTTTTGTAATCGTTGGAGAGGATAGTGTCGGCGTAACGCTTGACGGAATAGGTATCGGTATCGTACTGTACGCCGCCGATGGTCAGCGTCGCGTTCACTTTACAGGTCATTTCGGCGACAGCGACCGGGCAGGTCGCCTTGTAGCCGTTGTCGGTCAGGTTATTCGCCGTAAGGGTGACTGTATGGGTCTTTTCTTCGCCGCCCACCGTCCACGCGAAGTCAACGACCGCGCCGCTTGTCAGCTGGGCGTCAGAGAGTTTGGCATAGAAGTTGACCCCGATATCTCCGTCGAGCGTCAGGCTGTGACCGGAAAAACATCCGTCAACCGGTTTGAACGCCGCGGTATAGGTCGTGTCGGTGATTAACGGAACAACTTCGGGAGTCCAGCCACTGAAGGCATAGCTGTGCAATACGTCCGCCGGTTTAACGGGCGTTATACCGTAGTAGGTCGGGGGTTTTCCATATTCTGCCTCGTCGGTTTCGAGGATAGTTCCGTCGAAATTCTTCCATGTGACGTCAAAGAACGCGGGCGTGAGCGTTTTTTCCCCGATGATATCGGTGTCGTAAGCTCCGGCGGCATAAAAGGTGTCATTCCCGTCCTTGAAGGCATTTTCAAGCGTGATGCTGACATTGCAGCTGTTCGCATAGACAGACATAGTATGCATTATCTGTTCTGTCCATTTCAGGGTGACGCTGCCGGTGTAGGTTCCGGTGACATTACCGGTGCCGATGCCCGCGGCATATTGACCGCCGGTCGCGGTAACGGTTCCGCCGCTGATGGTGATATTACCGGCATTTTTTCCGGAAACTCCGCCGCCAATGCCCGCTCCGCCACGTCCGCCGGCAGCGGTAACGGTACCGCCGTTAATGATGATATTACTGCCGCCGGCG
>ONEN01000084.1 GCA_900316815.1 uncultured Eubacteriales bacterium
TTTATTGCTTTTCGATATTTGCCGTTCTTGAAATGGAAAGCACTATGCCCATCTGCGCCAGCAGCATGATGAGCGAGGAGCCGCCATAGCTGAAAAACGGCAGGCTGATGCCCGTGTTGGGCAGCCAGTCGGTGATTACCAGAATATTGAAAACGACCTGGATGCCGATCTGAGAGGTCAGACCGATGCCCAGCAGCTTGCCGAATTTATCCTTGGCGCGAAGCGACAGCGTGATTCCGCGCCACACCAAAAGCGCGAATATCAGCAGGATTATCGCCGCGCCGATCAGACCCATCTCCTCGACAACTATCGCGAAGATGAAGTCGTTCTGCGGCTCGGGCAAATAGAGGAACTTTTGCCGGGACTGACCCAGACCCAAGCCCCAAAAGCCTCCGGAGCCGATGGCGAACAGCGAGTTTCTGGTCTGCCAGGTGGAATCCCACAGCTCGGTGTCGCGCGTCGCGGTCAGCGCCTGACCCCAGCCGTCCATACGCTCCATTGCGTAGGAGAGCTTGCCGGTGATAGCCAGCAAAAGCACGACGCCGACGAGGATCAGTCCGCCGATTGCGAGATATTTTGTCTTCATTCCGCCGATGTAGAGCATGATGACCGTCAGCACGCCGATGATAACGATACCCGAATAGTGCGGCTCCAGAAGCAGCAGCGCCGAGATGGAGCCGAATACGATGACGCCGGGGAGAATGCTGTATTTGGGCAGCTGCATCAGGTGGTAGTATTTGCTCGCCCAGTGCGCGAAAAAGAGCAGAACGGCGAATTTGGCTATTTCAGAGGGCTGGATGTTGAAGATGCCCAGCGGGATCCAGCGCTTAACGCCGCCCTCGCCCGAGGGCAGGATCAGCACCAGCAAGAGGAAGAAATACGCCGCGCCGAGAACCACCGGCGCCGCCTTGTGCAGCTTGATGTAGTTGAAGAAGGACATGACGGTCATGCCCGAAATACCCACCGCGATAAAAATCATCTGTCGCACCAGGTAAACGTAGCTGTCGCCCTGCGTGTAGTAGGCAAAGGCGTAGCTCGCCGAGAACATCATAATGGTGCCCATCACCAGCAGCACGAGAATGATAATGCAAAACGGAAGGTCGATACCCATGCCGACGGAAAACCATTTCGCGTTTTTCTCTCTGCGCCGCACCGGACGGACAAAGAACGCCTCGTCCGCGCTTTTCTTAGGGCGCGCGTTTTTGCGGCGGTACTGCTCGTCATACACACGGTTGACGTCGCCGCGAAAAAGCATTTTTTTCTTTGGAGAAGAAGCCAAGTTGTTTCCTCCTACCTGAGATAATCAAACAGTCTGTCGGTTAATAGATGGCAAATTTCACGCCGAAAACGGTGAGCAGGAAGGAAGCAATGCCGAACACCGCCGTCACAGCGCTGAATACCGCCACTATTTTCACCTCGCTCCAGCCGCTCATCTCAAAGTGATGGTGGATGGGGCTCATCTTGAAAAGGCGCTTGCCGTGGGTGAGCTTGAAGTAGGTCACCTGCAGCATAACGGAGAACATCTCGCAGAGATACACAATGCCCAGCGGCAGAAGAAGAACGGGCATTTTGGTGGCAAACACCAGTCCGCACACCGCGCCGCCGAGGAAGAGCGAGCCTGTGTCGCCCATGAACACCTTTGCGGGATGGAAGTTCCATACGAGGAAGCCGAGGCACGCGCCCGCCACAGCCGCGCTGAACGCGGTCAGGCCGAGGCAGTAGAGCGCGCTGGCAATCAGCATGACAGCCACCGCCACAAAGAAGGTGAGAGAGCCGACCAGACCGTCCACGCCGTCGGTGAGGTTCACGGCGTTGACAATGCCGACGATCACCACAGCGGAGATGATGTAGAAGAAGAAGCCGAGGTCAACCTTGCCCACGAAGGGAATGACCGTTTCCGTGCCGCAGCCCGAAAAGCCGAGAACGGCAAGATACGCCGCCGCTACGGTGAACTGGGCAATCAGCTTCTGAACGGCGGTAAGACCGAGGTTGCGCTTTCTGACCACCTTGGTGTAGTCGTCGACAAAGCCGATAATGCCGTTGGCAAGCGCCAGTCCCAGACCCGCGAAAACATAGATGACCTCGGAGGATATGTTGGCGCGGTAGGTTTCAAAAAACGCGTTGTCCGTGAGGATATACACCACGGTGCTGATGATGGTGACAACGGTGATGGCGATAATAAACATAATGCCGCCCATAATGGGAGTGCCCTGCTTTTCCTTGTGCCAGCTGGGGCCGATTTCAAGAATGGTCTGCCCGAAGTTGAGCTTGTGCAGGTAGGGAATCAAAAACCTTCCCGTCACTGCCGAGATGATAAACGCGAGAATCGCCGCGCAGAATGTCCAAATGCCGTAAACTACCATTTTTATCTTCCTTTCGTGTGGGTATATCCTTTTTTGTGTGAAGGGAGCAGGCCGCCGCGCGGACAGCCTGCCGCCTCTGTGTGCTGCTGTCAGTCGTTTATTCGTTCCTTCATTTATTCGTTTAGTCGTTCAGACCCTCGCTGGGAACCGCGGAGAAGGTGAGCGTGACCACCGTGCCCGGCGCCGCTTCGGTTCCTTCGCTCATGCTCTGCGCCGTGCAGACGCCGCCCGAGCTGACCGCTCCCTTGAAGCTGAGGTTGAGTCCGTTCTCGCTCGCCAGCGCGTTGGCTTCCACCGCCGTTTTGCCCTGGAAGTCCGGCACCATGACGGTTTCGCTGCGGCTCTCGTTGGTGGTGTAGAACACGATTTTGCCGCCTCTCGCCAGCTTGGCGGAAACGTTGGGGATCTGCGAGATGACCTTGTCGCCCTCGCCCTTTACCTTGACGGTGAAGCCGTCCTCCGCCGCCTTTGCCATCGCGTCCTCCACGGAGAGTCCCGTGTAGTCGCCTGCGGTAACGTCGAGGTACTGCTCGTCGATGTCGGAATAATCCGTCTTGATCTCGAGGTACGGAAGCACCTCGGACATAATATTGATGAATACGGGCGAGGCGACCTGCGAACCGTAGTAGGCGCCGCCCGAGGGGGTATCGAAGAATACCAGCATGGCGATCTGCGGATCGTCGGCGGGCGCGTAGCCGCAGAAGGAGGCGATGTAGTCCTCCTCAAAGTCGCTCTGCTTTTTGGTTACGCCTATTTTCTCCGACGTACCCGTTTTGCCGCCGACGCGGTAGCCCGCCACATAGCCGACGTTCGCGCCGCCCGTCTGGGTGTTGTAGCCGAGGTACTCGTTCATCTTGTCGGAGGTGTTTTTGGAAATGACCTGCCGCTTAACCTTTTTCTCCACGTTCTTGACAACATTGCCCTTGGAGTCGGTGATTTTGGAAACAACGTAGGGCTTGAGCACATAGCCGCCGTTGGCGACCGCCGAGCAGGCGGTGATCATCTGAATGGGCGTGATGCCGAAGTTCTGTCCGAAGGAGGCAACCGCGAAGTCAACGGGGCTCATGGCGCCCTCCTCCCAGAACATGTCGTCGGATTCACCCGGAAGGTCGATGCCCGTTTTATCGGCAAAGCCGAAGCCCTTGTAGTATTCGCGGAACTTCTCCAGTCCCACGAGCTGGCCTATCTGGATGAACGCGGGGTTGCAGGAGTTGCATATCGCCTGCAAAAACGTCTGGCCGCCGTGTCCGCCCAGCGCGTGGCAGTGGATCTCCTTATCCTCGACGGTCATGGAGCCTGTGCACACAAAGGAAATGTCGTCGGTGATTTTGCCCTCCTCCAGCGCCATGGAGGCGGTACACATCTTGAATACCGAACCGGGCATGTAGGTATCGGCGACCGCCTTGTTACGCCACATAGCGGAAAGCGCCTCCGCCTCCGCCTTATCCTGCTCCTTTTCGGGCAGGGCGTCTATTTTCTTCCGCTCCGCTTCGGTGAGCGTGTAGGGATTGTTGAGATCATAGCCGGGAGAAATGACCATCGCCTTGATGGCGCCCGTGTGGACGTCCATGGCAATGCACACGCCCTTGTTGAGCACGTTGTTGGCAACAATGCCCTCCGCCATGTATTTCTCGCATATCTGCTGAATGTTCTGGTCGATAGTCAGATAGATGTTGTCGCCGTCCTTGGAGGCGATGTTCTGCTCATAGGCGAACGGCATGTTGGTGCCGCGCGCGTTCTGGGCGGTGACGATTCTGCCGGGCGTTCCCGACAGATAGCTGTCGTACTGGTACTCAACGCCCTCCAGACCCTGTTCGTCCGCTCCCGTGAAGCCGACGATGTTGGAGGCGAGGTCGTTGTGGGGATAATAGCGCTTGTAGTCGTCAAGCAGGGTGATCACGCCGCCGCAGTTGTAGTCCTTGGCGAGGGTGTTGATCAGCTCGATGACCTGATCGCGCTGCTGCGCCTCTACCTTGCGCTTGACGACCGTGTAGTAGCTGCTCTGTCTGGTCTTTTCGAGGACGTTGTCGTAGTCCACGCCGAGAATGTCCGACAGTCCCCGCGCCGCGGCCTCGCGCTGTTCGTCTTTCTCGAAATTGATGGGCGACATGACGACCTGCCAGACGGAGGCGCTCTCCGCGAGCACGTTGCCGCTTACATCGTAGATGGTGCCGCGCTTGGCGGTGAGAACGGTGTCGGCGAGCTGCTGGTCAACCGCCTTCTCCTGCAGATCGCTGCCCTGCACCACCGTGAGCAGCCCCAGACGGAGCAGAGTGGCGCCGAAGCCGAACACCAGAATGATGATGATCAATATCGCCGAGCGCTGCCTGAGCCGCTGATTGGGGCCCTTGGCGGCGGGCCTGCGGCTGCCTGATTTCGGAAACAGGCTTTTCAGCCGCTGCCTGAGACGGGCGATCAGGGGTATGTTTTTTCTTGCCAAATAAGTCCCTCCCGTTGAAGTATAATGAAACCATCGGGGAAAATATGCGTTTACTTATCGTTTAATTATAACAGATAGCAGCGTGTTTTTCAATCGTTTTGCGGGGAAAAATACGCGAATGCCGTATTTCGGGACAGCCGCGCGCGGCGCCGCCCGTTTTGTTCGTTTGCATAAAGCGAAAAAGCGCCCACGGGCGCTCTCTCCCGCCTATGGAAACGTTCGTCTTTCAACGAGTGCATCAACGGCGGGAAGAGAAGTTTCCCACAAAGCGGAAAAGAGCTAAGACGCAGTCTTAACTCTCCTCTAACGCTATACTGAATATATATTTCACTGCCCTGCATATTATGACCAGAGATTGGATAAGGAATCAAAAAAGCGGGTGAAAATGTTGCTGTCCTTCTGCGAGGACACCTCTGCCTTGTCGTCGGTCTCCAGCGCGATGAATTCCTTCTGCGCGTTGGACGCCTTGGACATGCCCAGCACCTCGGTGGCGTACTTTTCGATTTCCGCGTTGGTGTGAGCCGCTTCCACCTTCATCTGGTTCTGCACATACAGGCTCTCTGTGTCGGCGAGGGTTTTCTCCGCCGTGATAATCTGCTGGTTAAGCTCGGTGAGCTGAACCTGTCCTACAATAATAATGCCGATAACAAAGGTGACAACTGCCGCGCCCGTCGCTCCCATCGCAATTTGGAGGGGGTTGCGCTTGCGGCGTCTGATTTTATTCAGCTCCTCCTCGGGGAGCTTCATCACCTGATTGCGCCGGTTCTGTCTTTTTCTGTTTTGCTGGTGCGCCTCTCCGTCGGCGCGACGCTTGGGCACTGCGGAGGAAGCATTGAGCGACTCGTCGAAGAGGCTCAGATCGTAAGCTGCATTATAATTTCCGATTGCCATAGTATGCACCTTTCCATCTATCTGTCGGTTAATTTTCATAAAACACACGGGGGCTTTATATTTCTATAAAGCAAAAAAGTTTCAAAGTTTTAACAATTAATTTCCACGAACACCGCCGAATCTATCGGAAATCATCGGAAAATCCACTGAATATCGGACTTTTGCGGACTGCCTGTCCCGCAGGCGCTGCCGCGCGCGGACGCGGAAATCTTTACAACTTTGTTATAATTTTACTACAAATTATTGGTTTTGTCCATAGCTGAGCGAAAATTTTTTAAATTTTTTCGCAAATTCTCAACTTTGCACTCCTCGCTCTGGGGTTATCAGCCAATTCTGTTTCATTTGCACAAACCGGTTTTTTAGTGATTAAGCGGGCTTTCGGCTTGTTTCCGCAGACGCAAACGGGGAAATCCTTTGGGCAGGTACAGCCCTGACACCAGCCTGCCATCTTCTGTTTGACGATCCTGTCCTCCAGCGAATGGAAGGTGATGACCGCCAGTCTGCCGCCCTTTCCGAGCAGCCTGAACGCGTCGTCCAGACCGCACCTGAGCACGTTCAGCTCGTCGTTGACCGCGATGCGGATGGCCTGAAAGGTCTTGCGCGCGGGGTGACCGTCGCGGCGCACCTTCTGCGGCACGTTGTTCTTCACTATCTCCGCCAGCTGCAGCGTGGTGGTGACGGGCGCCTGCTCGCGCGCGGCGATAATGCCCCTGGCAATAGAGGAAGCATAGCGCTCCTCGCCGTATTCGGCGATTATTCTGCGCAGCTCCTCGTAAGGGAGGGTGTTCACCATCTCCTCGGCGGTGACGCCGCTTTGGCTCATGCGCATGTCGAGCGGCGCGTCCTCGTGAAAGGAAAAGCCGCGCGAGGCCGTGTCGAGCTGGTGGGACGAAACGCCGATGTCCAGCAGCACGCCGTCCACACGGCGCACGCCGCGCAGCTCGAGCAGATCCTTCATGTTGCCGAAGTTGCCCTTGATGACAAAGACGTTTTCGTTATGTTTGAATTTCTGAATGAGCGTGGAAATGGCGTCGGGGTCCCGGTCGATAGAAATCAGCTTGCCCGTTGTCAGGTGCTTGAGGATTTCACCGCTGTGACCGCCGCCGCCCGCCGTACCGTCAATGTAGATGCCGTTTTCTTTTATGTTCAGTCCTTCAATCGTCTCCCGAAGAAGGACAGGGATATGCGAAAATTCCATATTGTCTCCTTAGAGCCGAAGAAGTGTGAGCGCCTCGGCTATGGTGTCCTTCTGCGAGTCGATGAACTGCTCAAAGCGCTGCGCGCTCCAGATTTCAATGCGGTTGGTCATGCCGATTACCAGCGCGTCGCCCTCGATGCCGGCGAACTCGCGCAGCGTCTGCGGCAGCATGACCCTGCCCGACGCGTTGGGAGAAACCTCCACCGCGGTGGCGGTAAAGGTGTATTGCAGCGCCATCGCCTTGTCGGCGGGCAGCGCCATGATTTTCGCCGAAACAGCGTCAAACTGCTCCCGCGACATCGCCTGGATGCACGCGTTGCCGAAGCCGCGCGCTATATAGAAGCTGTCGCCCAGCTCCTCACGGAATTTGGCGGGCAAAACGATTCTGCCCTTTGCGTCAACCGAATGATTCGACATGCCG
>ONEN01000083.1 GCA_900316815.1 uncultured Eubacteriales bacterium
CTTTCCATCTGTCTGTAATAATCATCCGTCGCGTGGTCGATCCGGGCGATGTCCCGCTTCACCATTTGAAACTCTTCGGAATCGTCGCCCAGCTGCTCGGCACGGCGGACATACTCACGCGCCGCGTCGTCGTCTGCCGGGCGGAAGAACCACAGGCAATACGCCTTGTAGCCGCAGACAGCGCCGAGAGCGGCTTTGTTGCCCGCAGCCTCCGCAAGCTTTTCCGCGCGGTCGATATAGGCGTTTCGGCTGCGCAAATGATCTTCGGGGCTCTCATCGTCCGCATATCCCTTTTGCTGCTGTTCCCGCACGAAAAAGTATTTCTCGGTGTAGCATTTTGCAAGGACAAGAAGCGCTTCGGGAGAATCGCCCAGCCGTTGATTTGCTTCCAGCAGCAGGCTGACGGCTTCATTGGGCTGATGAAAACGAAGATAGATTTCCTGCGCAAACCGCACGTAAAAGTCCAGCTGCTCGCTGACAGGCATCAGCTCAAGGTAATTTGAAGCCGCCTTCGCAAAGCTGACCGCCTCTGTTTCCAGCTGATACGCCGCGCTTTCAAAGGCGCGCTTTTTCAAATCGTAATATTTTTTTCTTTTCTCCTCGTCGGGGTCGCGGTCAAGCTTTGCGTCATAGTCTCTGCGGCTCTCCTCCGAGGAAAAAATCTCCATTGCTTGTTTGATTTGCTGCCTGCGAACGACGTCGCTGTCCTCAAAGGTATTATCCATCTGCGCCCTTTTCATCAGATCCTCCAGCTTGCCGTATAACGCAGCTGTCGTCTCCGCACGGTCAAGCTGAAAGAGACTGTAATAATTTACCAAATTGTTTTCCATTGTCCTCGCTCCTTTTAAGTTCCTCTGTATCAGCGGCTGATTTCCGCAATATAATTGTTGACGTCGCTTTGCAGCCTGTGCAGATGGGGTTCCGCGTTTTTCAGGTCGCTCAGCGCCGCATTGATAAACCTCGACGCGCCGCAGTCATTCACAATGGCTGCGGCGGCTTGCGCGGCTCTTTTGACGCTGCCCTGCGAATTTCTCAGCCCCGCGCAGCATCTGCCGGCATTGACATTGATATCCCTGAGATAATTTTTTAAGAGTTCTATGCTCGACATGCCAAACCTCCGCTCACTTACCATTTACCCATACTACTGTCTGGATCGACTCCGCGCACACCAGCGCCGCCTGCAAATTACCGATTGCCGAATAGACCGTCTTTGCGGCGGCGTCACCGTTAGCGGCAACCTTCGGAGCCACTCTTGCGCCCTTGATCCCGTCCGACGCCTTTGCCGTAAAGGAGCGGATGTTGGCGTGCTGTCGGCTTACCTGCCCGATCGCTTCCTGAATCGCACGGATGAGTATCTGTTTTCGTCTTTCCAGTTCTTTGTCATGCACCCACATATCCGTTACCCTCTTACAGCTTGCGAATCGCAATGTATTCGTCGCATTCCTTGCAAAGGGCTTTGAGCGAGATCGACGCGCTGCCCATCGCCTGCGCCGAGCGCATCATGATGCCCACCGCCGCTTCGCCTGTGCGGCTGCCCCTGACGGTTCCCATCAGGCGCACTGCCTGTCCCTTTACAGTGCTCTCGCCGTTAACAAGACTGGCGGAAAGCTTTGCCGAGTTCTTTCTGATGTTCTCCGTGAGCCGGATCACTTGTAAAATATCCATCATATCCTCCTTACAGCGTCCGCTTGACGCGTTCCAAATCGGTTTTTGCGCTCTCCAGCGTCTGTTTTGTTTTTTGCAGTTCCTTAACGGTTTCGTTTAGCTTTGAAAGCATTTTTTTGTCGGTACCCGTCGGGCTGCCGCCAAGCAGCCGCTGCACCTCACCGCCGAGGCGGTTCAGCTCGGAAAGGGTTAGGTTGATTTCCGCCAGCTTTTGATTGATCGCATTTTGCGAAATGGTTATGTTCTGATAAAGCTCAGTTACGATTGACATGGTTCTTAACCGCCTTTCTGCTGTTTCATAGGAGAATATGGAATAAATACCTGTTCTTTGCCAAACGCCACGCCGTCGTAAATCATGGCGCGGTTATCGGCAGGATTCCAGCGGACGCCCGGTTCTGTCAGATTGAGCACGGAATCGGAGGGAAGCCGCAGGAATATCCTCGTGTTGAACGCGTCGGAGGCTGATCCGCTTTCTCCTACCGTCTGACGGATAAAGCTGCTCTCCTTATACCACCAGCCGATGAAGTGAACGCCCTGCGCAGGACCGTTTTCCACCAGCTTTTTCAGCGGAGCCACCGGAATACCGAAATCGTCTGTCGCCGCGATCCTGCGTTCAAAGCGATCAAGCGATAACGCGAACACATAGGTTCTTGCTCCGCTGAAGGAACAGCTGTCCAGCTCGTCGAGCAGTTCCTCGAATTCCGACGGCTTTTTCACCTCAACACTGCCCTTGCAGGTCTTTTCCAGAAGCGCCAAAAACTGCCCGTTTATCTCGCGGAACGACCCGCCCTCGATCGAAAAGTCGCAGAAAACAAAGCGGTCGCCTTCGCGGCTCTGACGCGCCAGCGAAACCGCTGCGCCCTCGATGATGCCGAGCGCATTGTTGCGGGCGTCGTAGTTCGAGCCGAATACGGCAATATTGCGTCCCTTCTCCTCATACACAGGCACCTGCATGGGACTGTTGCCCACGGCGATCTGCCTGCCCAACAGAGCGACACGCGCGTTGGGCTCTGTGCCGGGACACTCGTGCGCGGCAACATCCGCCAAAACCGGCACCTCGCCCCGGAACAGATACGGCATCATCATTTCCTTGGTGCTGTGATATAACCGTGCGGCGACGTCTCCCATGCGGTCGCGCAGACGGGACATCTCCTGACCGCCGCTGTTTTCGTCGACAAACGCGATCTGCACCTTTTGGTTTTGTGAGATATGACCGTAATCCACATTCACGATCGCCTCGCCGCGTCTGAGTCCTGTTGCGGCGCTGTTGCCGATACCCAGTATTTCAAAGGACTCGCTCAGAGAGTTTTTGTGCGCAATGCGAATCGGCATTTGGCTGAAAATATTCTCTTTTCTTCCGTTGAGCGCGGCGCTGCCCGCAAGCGTCTGGGACGCAAGAATAAAATTGATTCCTGCCGCACGGAACAGCCGCAGCGACTTTTCCAGATCGCCGGCAATGACGTCGGCGGTTTCCTGATCGTCGCCGAACATCATCTGAAATTCATCGATGATCACCACGATCCGCGGCATCGCCTTGCGGTATGTCTTTTTATATTCAAACATGTTTTTCACATTGTAACGCTTAAAGAGATTCATTCTCCTTTTGTAGACGTCAAACAGGCTGCACAGCATCGCCTGACCGAAATTGCTGTCCGATTCCAGACCGATCGCGCGGACATGCGGCAAATTGGAAAACGACTTGAAGGTAACGCCCTCCTTGAAGTCGAGCAGATATAGATTCAGCTCCTTCGGCGAATAGCGGATGCACATGCTGTTGACGATGACGGAAATCAGATTTGATTTACCCTGACCGACGGCGCCGGTGATGACCATGTTGTGCCGCTGGTTGATCTCGTCTCCAAGCGTGATTTGCGCGTTGCGCAGACCGTATTTGCCGATGGGGAAGGTCAGACCCGACGCGCTGTTGGCGGGATTTTCCTTCAGCGGTATTCCGGGATCTTCCGCACGGCTCCAATTTTTTTCAAAATTGTCCTCGTCATTCGGGAAAAGCGATGAGAAGCTGATGGAGGGCGGCTCTATATTGGACAGCTTACGGTGCAGCGTCTCAGAGCAAGCGACCAGCGCCTCCGCGTCATCAGGCGTATAATTGACGTTGATCTGATTGTTAATGCAGAAGGAGGTTGCCGAGGTCGGCTCGAGCATTGTCATTTCCGGGTCCAGCATCGCGAGGTCAACCTGGTTGTTTTTGGAGCCGGAGATAATCAGGAAGGTGATTCCCACCTCAGGACCGCTGCCGAGAATATTGCTCAGCTCATATTTCGTTTTGCTGTCAAGCGTTTTTACCGCCATGCACAAAACCACAAGCTTGTATTTTTCAACAGGCCGCTTCGCCTTTAAGCGGAAGTCCCGCAGCGATGGACTGGTGCCCTGGATCACATTTTGAACCTGTCTGATCTCATGCTTCAGCGTCTTGAGCATATTGGAAAAATCTTGTTCATTATCAATGAAATCAATGATTTTGGTTTCGCCCGAGCACAGCGCCGAAAACGGCGCAAATATGCCCGACAGTATCGGGTCATAGCCCACGATCGACAGTTCTCCTGCCGCCGTGTTCACGACCGCGCGCTGAATGATAAAGCGCGCCAGATCGCGTTCATAACGGTCATAGTGCCGCTCTATCCAAATGTTTCCGCTTCCGATAAACGGGATCCGACATTCCGGTTCTTCAAATTCGGGAAATAAAACGGAAGCAACCTCAAAATAACGTCCTGTTTCCTGATGATTCATGCTCTGTCTCCTGTCTGTGCAGGCACGCCGCTGTGCGCGCCTTGTGTTTATGTTGATTTCTTATATCTTAAGGCTTAACTCCCGATAAACGCGATACCAAAGCTTTCCACCACGATAAAGTAATAGCCGATGGGATCGCTCAATTTCTGTTCTGCCTTGCTTCTGTTGCCAAAGCCGACGGAGATATGATCGATCAGCGCTTGCGCCGCGTCCTCCGGAAGCTCATCCAACGAAGACGTCGGCAGATAGATATACGCGGTATGGCCGTTGATACTGCTGTTATCACTGCTGATCCTGCACTGATAACAGATGTCGCTGATTTTCGAAACGCCGTTGAAGCTTCCCGAATAACTGTTGGGAGGCGTGTTGCCGCTTCGGGATAGGTAGGTAAAAGAGCCGTCCGCGTTGACGTCAAAGCTTGCGACACTGAATCCGCCGCCGCGTGACCATAATTTTTGACCGCTCAGTTTTCCGAAAATGGAAGTGGGATCTTCCTCTTCCCGCTGACCGGATGCGCCGCCGGCGCCTTTCAAAAAGGCAACCGCTTCCTCATACGTCAGACTGCTGCCTTGCGGGAGCGAAGGCATACTTACGGTCGGTGTGCGGGATAATACTGTGTCAACAGAACCGGCGATTTCCAGCTCCTTTGCGGTCGCGTCAGGATTTTCCCGGTCATCTGTCGTGTAGACCGTCTCCTCCGCCGCATTCATTCCATTGTCAAAGCTGATGCGGACATATTTACGCGTGCCGTATTCATTCGCGCCCTTGGTGTGATAGTAAATCGCCTTTTCATTCTTGACGGTGAAAACAGCATATTGCATTTCTCCGCCGGCTTCATTCTGATACCATCCGTGGGGCTCCTCTGTCTCGTAAACGGTTTTTGCCGCTCCGTCGAGATAGGATACCACCGCCAGCTTCGCCTTTCCCTGATTGTTAGAATCGTAGGGATTTTTCTTGTAGCTATCAGCGTAAATATAGATCATTTCGGGCGTTGCGTCTCCGCCCACGTCCACAAAGGCGATCGAGTCGTTTTCAGACCCATACGGTTTATTGCCCCAGTTGAAGGCTTCGATATTTACTTGCTGATCCTGCAACACCTCCAAATAGGAGTGATATGCCTTGCTGTAGTCCGGCTCGGTCGGCGCTTGTGTCGGCGCTTCGGTCGTCGGCTGTGCTTCTGTTGCGGCAGTCGGCGCAGTAGTCTCCGGAATGGATTCGGTTGCCGCAGCGGTTGTTTCAATGTCCGCCTTGTTACCGTTAAGCATTTGAAAAAGCTTCACGCCCCCAAAGCCGAGAACGCCCGCGCCGACCGCGATCATGACGATCAACACGCCGATCATCACCTTGCTGCCTGCCGCCGCTCCTGCGGCTGTCGCAGAAGCAGCTGACGCGGAAGCGGCTGTCGCCGAACCGCCTGAAACGGCAACGGAGGCATTGTAAATGTTTGTATACAGCGCGGCAGCTCTGCTTGGTGAAAGCGCGTTCTTGGACAGCTGACGAACAAAGATACTGCCAAACGGAAGCAGCGGAATACCGTAGAACTTCGTACCGGTTTTGCGCTCCTGTTCCTCGATCTCGGCTTTCATTGCCTTGCGCGCCAGATACAGCCGCGACTTGACGGTGTTTTCGCCGCACCCCATGATTTCCGCGATCTCAGAAATGCTGTGCTCGTCAAAGTAGAACAGCACGATCGTCTGTCTCTGAACCTCGCTCAGGGAAAAGATCACCTGCCGCATCCGCTCGCTCAGATCCTCCCGCTCCGCGTAGACCTCCGGTATCATCAGATCGGATTCAAATTCGATTGGAATCCCGTCCTCTTCATCATTGTTATCAATGGAATAATCGGGCTTGCGCCTGCGCAGCAGGGTCGTGCATTCGTTGACGGCGATCCGCTGGATCCATGTGTTGAACGCGGCGGGATCGTTCAGCCGCGAAATGCTTTTCCATGCTTTGATAAAGGTGATTTGCAGCACATCCTCCGCATCCGCGGCGTTTTTCAGCGTTTGAAACGCCAGTGCGTAAACCTTTTGATAATAAAGCTGATACAGCTGTGAAAAGCTTTGTTCGTCTCCCTGCATCGCATTAGCGGCGAGTGCGATTTGTTGTTCTGTCATTGCCATAATGATTCCCCTCTCGATCGGCTTATGTGTGGATCGTCTGATAAAGGTGAGCCGCCCGCTCCTTCGTCATGCCGGACCGCGCCAGCTGGCTGATAAAGATCTCTCCAAAAGGCATCTGCGTCTCACCGTCGTGGTTTTCTCCCGATTGCTGCTCCAATTCCCTGATTTCAGTCTGAATGGAGCCAAGCGCCAGTAAAAGATGTGCTTTCACCGCGTTCTCGCCGCAGTCAAAAATCCCGGCAATTTCGGATATATCCAGCTTGCCGAAATAATACAGCGTAATTGTCTGCCGCTGTCCCCGGCTGAGTGCAAGAATGACCTTGCGCAGCCGGGAGGATAATTCCCTGCGCTCGGCATATTCCTTTGAAAGCATCAAATCCGTTTTTGTTTCAAGCGCAAGATTTTGATTGTCCATTGAAAGATTTCCCTTCTCTTTTCGCTTGTTTTCATTTAACAATGATGATTTTTTACCCTGTATCAAAAGAAAGCATTTCGCCGCAAAACCGATTTGTGTATGCGGCGGCAGGTTCATTTCCCCGATACAGACAGCCGTCCTTTCCTTCTAAAACGCCGTATCCCCCGCATTGGTTGACGGCTTTCATCTCCGAATGTTGGTTTGTGTTTTTGAAATAGCCCATCATGTATTCTCCTTTGCTTTTAAGCCTTTCACAATTACAGACGAAGCAAATCTCAAAAAGGTTTGAATATTTTTAAAAAATTTGGCTCTTCCCTAGAACCAGTGGGCAAGAAATTGCAGTATAGTAGAAAAAATCTGATAAATCTATAAATCGCGTCGGGGCTTGCCAGCGCTGACGGAATACCATATGCATACTCATTGTCAATAGCTTTGCAGCATAAACGCGGGTTTTATCTACCCACACTTTCTAGTGAAGCCTCAAAAATTTTTAAAAATATTAATGCTTTGGCTTATTTTCGAGCGATTTCTTTTACCCCGAGCTTTTGGAGAATACGGCTTTTCGGTTTTTAAATCGAAGAACATTGCCCTAAAGAACATTCTACAAGACTAATAATATTTTGTCAAGGCTCGTTACAATAAATCGAAAGAACATCCTTGTTGTAAAAATTTTGACAGTACAAGAAAAAATCAGACTTATTTCAAATCAAGTTCGTAACCGCTCAACAACCACCCCATCTTTTGAACGCGGCCACTGAAAGCTTCCGTTATTCAAGCGCTTGTACAAAAGGACAAATCCATCTCCCGAAAACCACAGCGCTTTGATCCGGTCGG
>ONEN01000080.1 GCA_900316815.1 uncultured Eubacteriales bacterium
TCTCCAAGCAGACGAGGATCGCGCTGCGCAACTGCGGTATCATCGATCCCGAGAATATTGCTGCCTACACCGAAGCAGGGGGCTACACCGCGCTGAAAAAGGCGCTCGGCATGACGCCCGAGGCGGTGATCGACGTCATTAAGACCTCGGGGCTGGCAGGCAGAGGCGGCGCAGGCTTCCCGACATGGTTCAAGTGGAACGCCGCGCGGCAGAGCGCGGGCGAAGAAAAATACCTCATCTGCAACGCCGATGAGGGCGACCCGGGCGCGTTCATGGACAGGGCGGTCATCGAGTCCGACCCGCATAATTTAATAGAGGGAATGCTCATCGGCGCCTATGCCATCGGCGCAAAGCACGCGGTCGTTTACGTCAGAGCGGAATATCCGCTGGCTATCAAGCGACTGAAAAACGCGATCGCGCAGGCGACAGAGCAGGGCATCATCGGAGAGAACATCTTCGGAACCGACTTCTCCTGCGACTTTATGATCAAAGCAGGCGCAGGCGCGTTTGTATGCGGCGAGGAAACCGCGCTGATTGAATCTCTCGAGGGTCACCGCGGTATGCCCCGTCTCAAGCCGCCGTTCCCCGCACAGTCGGGCTTTTGGAGAAAGCCGTCGAACATCAACAACGTGGAAACCTTTGCCAATGTCGCGTGGATCATCAACAACGGCGGCGAGGCGTTTGCTGCCATGGGCACCGAAGGCTCCAAGGGCACCAAGGTATTTGCCGTCACAGGCAAGGTCAGGCGCTCGGGACTGGTGGAGATTCCGATGGGCAAAACGCTCCGCGACGTTATTTTCGACATAGGCGGCGGCATGAAAACCGACAAGCCCTTCAAGGCGGTGCAGATGGGCGGCCCCTCGGGCGGCTGTATTCCCGCCGATTTAATTGATACCGTCATTGACTACAAAGCCCTCGGCGCGACGGGCGCGATCATGGGCTCGGGCGGCATGGTCGTCATGGACGAAAGCACCTGCATGGTCGGCATGGCAAAGTTCTTTTTGGATTTCACCGCCAAGGAGTGCTGCGGCAAGTGCATCCACTGCCGCATCGGCACCAAGAGAATGCTCGAAATGCTCGAGCGCATCACCAACGGCGAGGGCAAGGAGGGCGACATCGAGCTGCTCGAGGAGCTTTGCTATTCCGTCAAGGACGGCGCGCTCTGCGGCTTAGGGCAGACGGCGCCGAATCCCGTGCTCACCACCATTAAATATTTCCGCGACGAATACGAAGCCCATATCAGGGAAAAGAAGTGCCCTGCAGGCGAATGCAGCGCGCTGATCGAATATACCATCAACGCCGATAAGTGTAAGGGCTGCACGCTCTGCGCGAGAAACTGCCCCGTCGGCGCGATAACGGGAACCGTAAAGAATCCGCACGTTATCGATACGGAAAAATGTATCAAGTGCGGCAAATGCTATACCGTCTGCAAATTCGGCGCGGTCGTCAAGGCGTAAGGAGGGTTTGAAATGGTCAATTTAACAATCAACGGAAAAGCGGTGCAGGCGCCCGAAGGCTCCACCATTCTGGAGGCGGCGCGTTCGGCAAACATCGACATCCCCACCCTCTGCTACGACAAGGCGGTGGAGGTGTACGGCGCGTGCGGTCTGTGCGTGGTAGAGGCGGAGGGAATCCCCAAGCTGCTGCGCTCCTGCTCCGCAAAGGTCAGCGAGGGCATGGTCATCCGCACCGAGAGCGAGCGCGTGGTGCAGTCGCGCAAAATCGCCATGGAGCTGCTGATGTCAGCACATGACGGCGACTGCGTGGCACCCTGTCAGCTCAACTGTCCCGCGAGAACCGACTGTCAGGGTTATGTCGGCTTAATAGCAAACGGCGAATACGAGGCAGCGCTGAAGCTCATTAAAAATAAAATCCCGCTGCCCGCGTCCATCGGCAGGGTGTGTCCGCACCCCTGCGAAAAGGCGTGCCGCAGAAAGAACGTGGAGGAGCCGATCAACATCGCGCAGCTCAAGGCGTTTGCGGCGGATATGGACTTGAAAGCGGAGAGCTATATGCCCGACGTGATGGTGCGCTCCGGCAAAAGGGTCGCCGTGATCGGCGGCGGCCCTGCGGGTCTGACGGCGGCTTATTATCTCAATATCATGGGGCACAGCGTGACCGTGTACGATATGATGGACAAGATGGGCGGTATGCTCCGCTACGGCATTCCGCAGTACCGTCTGCCCAAGGAGGTTCTGGACAAGGAAATTGCCATCATTGAAAAATCGGGCGTGAAGCTTGTCAACAACGTCAGGCTCGGCAGAGACTTCACCGTTGCTTCCCTGAAAGCGGAGAACGACGCGGTCATCGTGGCAGTCGGCGCGTGGCAGTCAAGCTCCATGCGCACCCCCGGCGAGGATTTAGAGGGTGTTTACGGCGGCATTGACTTCCTGCGCGCGGTCATTCAGCAGAATCCTCCCGCAATCGGCGAAAAGGTCGCCGTCTGCGGCGGCGGCAACACCGCGATGGACGCGTGCCGCACGGCCGTCAGACTGGGCGCGAAAGAGGTTTATGTCGTCTACAGGAGGACGAGGGCGGAAATGCCTGCCGACAGGCTCGAAATCGACGAGGCGGAGGAAGAGGGCGTTATCTACAAGTTTCTCACCAATCCGCTTTCCTTCAACGGCGAGGACGGCAGGGTGAAGTCCATTACGCTCCAAGTCATGGAGCCGGGCGAGCCCGACGCGTCGGGACGCCGCAGACCCGTTCCCGTTGAGGGAAAAACGGAGGAAATCGCGGTGGACAGCGTGATTCTCGCCATCGGTCAGAAGCTCGTTCAGGGCGATGTGTCCGAGCTGGCGCTCAACGAGCGCGGCAACATCAGCGCCGACGCGGATTTCTTTACGACCAATATCGAGGGCGTGTTCGCCATCGGCGACGCGACAAACAGGGGCGCTTCCATCGCGATAGAAGCCATCGGAGAAGCCGACCGCTGCGCCAAGGCGGTTGACGCGTTTCTCAGGGGAGAAAGCATGGAGACCCGCGTTCCGTATATCAGCCAACGCGACGAGAGCCGCGTTGATTATTCCGACAGGCAAAAGCAGAGCCGCATCACGCCCGGGGTGCTGCCGCCCGACGTAAGAAACAAAAGCTTTGACGAGGTGTCGCTCGGCTTTACCGAGGAAGAAGCAAAAGCGGAGGCTTCGCGCTGTCTGGAGTGCGGCTGCCGCGAATATTTCAAATGCAAGCTGCTCAATGCCGCGCAGCGCTACGACATCCATCCCGAACGCTTTGCGGGCGAAATGCCGCAGCAATACACCCGCGACGATAACGCATTCATCGAGCGCAACACAGCCAAGTGCATTTTGTGCGGCCTGTGCGTCAGAAGCTGCCGCGAGGTGATGGATATTCACGCCATCGGCCTGATGGGCAGAGGCTTCAAAACAGACGTTTCTCCCGCGTTCGCGCTGCCGCTTGACCAAACCAAGTGCACCAACTGCGGCCTCTGCGTGCAGCTTTGCCCGACGGGCGCGCTCACCGAAAAGGCGAATCTCGTCAAGCAGGTGCCCCTCGGCGAGGAAGTGACCGAGCAGATGATCGACGTCGACAGCAAGCCCGCAAGCGTGCTGGTCGCCAGATATAACGGCAAAATACTCAGAGTAATTCCAAACGACGCGCTGTCGAGAAGCATGCAGCTCAGCCGTGAGGAGCTGATTGAAAAATTACGGTAATCACCGCCCGCCAATCCAATCCTCTGCAGAAAACGGCTATCTTTCCGTCAATAAACGTTGCGCAGCAAAGCAGACAATAATAATATACCATCCCCGCTGCCGTATCCGATACAGATACGGCAGCGGGGATGATTCTTTTCGCAGTCTTCCCGATGTTTTATCCGCAGCGTATGGAAACAATCCGCTTGACCGGAACAGAAAGAGCCGGTAATGATGTTAATGACCCTATCGTTCGACCGTCAAGCATGGAGTTAACGGAAGGACGGACCCGTTTTTAGAATCCGACCAAATTTGAAAGATAACAAATGCCCGGCGTTGCAGCAACAGACAACAACAGCGAAGGAACAATTCCCGCCTTTAGCAAGTCCGCCTCGCTGAAACAGCCCTCCTTATACGCTATCAGATAAATCGGTTCCGTATATATCAGCAAAAGAGCGGAAGCAGCCCGGAACGAAGCAGTAAGCAGCAGCGCGCTGACGCTCAGCCCCGTGGTCTGCGAAACGGAAATCAACATGGGCGCAAACAGCGCAATTGCCGCTGACGTCTGCCCCGCATGATACCGTTATGCGATAACTGTCGCCGCGCTTTTCAATCGTTGCCATTCGGGTCACCTCTGTATCTTTCTTTAGCGCGTTCTATTGCGTCGGTAAGCCGCTTATAAAGGGCTGCGTCTGTGAGATCAGCCGCGTTTGCTCTATATATTTTTATTATGTCCAAAGAGAGGTTCTTCGTTTCTTCAAGGGCTTTTTCTCTTGATTCATACAGCTTGCCGTCCGGGGCGATAAACACCTCTTGCTCGCTGTCGTAGCTTGCACATCCGAGATAGTCCGACAATCGCGGAAGTATGGAGCTGCGGCGGTATGCACAGCCGTTGCCTGTCAGCTGAAAACGCATATCGTTTATCAGAAAGTCAACCAAAGGGACAATATCACCGGGGACAACGTTCAGGACGTTCATAGGGTCGTGCAGCTCGGACAGCGTTGTTACAGTGTTCTCGCTCAGCCCGGTGTATTCGCAAACAAAACGCAAATCTCTGTCGGTTGTTTCCGCGTTTGTCCGTCCCAACAGATAATCAGCGGAAACGTTGAAGAAGTCGGCGATTTTGACAAGCTGTTCCGTGTTGGGTGTCCGTCTGCCGCTGACAAAATAGGATATAGTGTTGTCCTGCACGCCTAAATATGCCGCCAATTCCTTTTGCTTTCGTTCCTTTTCGGCTAAAAGTGTATTTATCCGTTTGCCAATCGCTTTACTCAAATCGCTATTCATGGGTTACTCCTTACTTGCAGTTATCACTTTTGCTATGTTAAAAATAATAATAGCAAATTTTATTGACTTATTATTGTTGTTAGGTTATAATTAAAGTATAGCAGATTCGCTATTGACTGTCAACAACAAATATACAGATGGAGGATTTTTTATGACATTGAATCAGGACATTAAAACAAAAGCCAAGCAAAGCGGTGTTTTTCTTTGGGAAATCGCGGAAAAGCTCGACGTGACGGACGGTAATTTTTCCCGCAAGCTGCGCCGGGAGCTGCCTGCCGACGAGAAACAGCGGATTTTCGCGCTGATTGATGAAATCGCCGCAGAAAAGCAGGGTGCCCCTGCGGTCGGTGCGCCTTTGGTAAAGCCGTGCTGAGGAAAGCGCGAGAAACGGCGCGGCAGGCGTCGGCTTCTCTCTCAGACAAAAAAACGCCGTCTGAGGTGATGGAGCACCTCAAACGGCTGAACAGGAGCTGCTAAATGGCACAGACGCCGCATTGCAAAATGTACAACTCCCGCTCTTATTCTATCATCTTCGGGGCGGGTTGTAAAGGAAAAAACGGAGGAAAATACTTGATGAAATCTTTTGCAGGAATGAGAACGTTGGACGAGGCGTACCGTGAGCTGAAACAGCTTGACAGCGGCACCGCCGTCTCGAAATATTTTATCCGTCAGCTCGCCCTCAGGGGGGAAATCCCGACGGTAATGTGCGGGCGCAAGCGTCTGATCAATTTCGACGGGCTGCTTGATTATCTGAACGAGCAGGGCAGGCAGCCCGAGCAGGACAGCCCTGCCGCTGTTTGCGGAATCCGTCCGGTTTGGTGAGGTGGTGAGAGCTTGCAATTGGACGAATTACTCACCCGATTTCAGGGCGTAAAAACGCAATCCGGAAACGGTCACTATCTTGCTTTATGTCCGTGTCACAATGACCACAAGCCGAGCCTTGACATCAAAGCAGGCAGAAAGGGAATTGTAATGAACTGTCCCGTGTGCGGTGCAAACGGAAAAGCCGTTATGCAGGCGCTGGGGCTGAATGTGCGCGAGCTGTTCTATGAGCAACGGCAAAGCAGACCGCTAAAGCCGCAGGGAGCGGATTACTTCTATTCCGGCAGGCTGAAAAAAACGCGCTTTTACTTTTGGAATGATAAAAAGCAAGGCTATGACAAGGGCTTTTGCTGGTATCACAAGGTTGGAGAAAACTGGGAAAAGGGCTTGCCCTTGGACAAAAGCGGAGGTAAAGTTGTGCCGCCGTTATACAAACAGGAGAATATTACAGCGGCGATTCGGGCGGGTGAGCCTGTGTATATTGCCGAGGGCGAAAAAGACGTTGACACCCTCACGGACAAGCTCGGCTGCTTTGCGGTCTGTTCGCCCCATGGCGCGGGCAAGGGCAAGCTGGAGAATAAGTGGGACACGGAATACAACGCACTGTTTGAGGGCGCCGACGCGGCTATACTTGCCGACAATGACGAGGCGGGCAAGGCGCTTGCGGAATATATAGCCGCGCAGCTGTTACCCGTCGCGAAATCCGTGAAGCTGCCCGACCTCTCGTTTGAGTGGGAGGGCTTAAAGCCGAAGGGCGATATCACCGATATTTACGAAAGCGAAATCCCCATTTCGGGAAAAACCATAGCGGAAACTGTGTCGTTTCGGTTGCGTGCGCTGACAGATTACACCGCTCCATTGACAGCGGAAAAGCAGCCGTCAAAGTACATACGTTTGTCAGACGTGGAAAGCACCGAAACCGAGTGGCTGTGGTATCCGTATATCCCGCTTGGAAAAATAACCCTCATGACGGCAGACCCGGGCACAGGCAAGACGTTCTTAGCGCTCTATCTGACTGCGCAGGTGTCAACAGGGCGGCCTTTCTACGGCGAAAGCGCCTATCATGCGCCTGCGGTCGCCGTGTATCAGACAGCCGAGGACGGTGTTGCCGACACGATTAAACCGCGTTTGGAGCCAATGCGCCCGAACTTCGGCAACATCTATGTTTTTAACGAGGAAAAGGAAAGCCTTTCCCTTTCGAGCGAGTATATTGAGGAGATCATGCAGGAGCTTCACCCGAAACTCTTGATATTCGACCCCTTACAGGCGTATTTGGGTGCAAACGTGGATATGCACCGTGCTAATGAGGTGCGCCCTGTTTTGGGGCGAATAGGGCACCTTGCGGAAAAATATCGCTGCGCGGTGGTGTTCATCATGCACAACTCAAAAGCTTCGCAAAACAGCGCTCTGCACCGCGCCCTCGGCTCTGTTGATATTCCTGCCGTGGCGCGCAGTATGCTCGTTCTCGGCAAAGACCCCGACAAGCCGGACGGCAAAATCATGTGTCACGAAAAGTCGAGCTTGGCAGCGCACGGCAAGAGTGTCCTGTTTGAAATCGCGCCGCACCTCGGCGGTGTTGTATTCAGCGGCTTTTCCGACCTGAAAGCGGACGATATTCTGAGCGCAAAACGCGATGCATTGTGTGAGGATATTTTGGACATGTTCGGCGAAAGCAATTGTTTTGAAATCAGCAGTATCAACGCCCTGTGCACTCAGTTGGAGTGCAGCCGCAACACGCTTTACCGCGCCCGTGATGAACTGCAAATCAAGAGCACAATGACAGGCTACGGAAAAGACAAGCGAATTATTTGGACGCTGCCCGATGCAGATATTGATACAACTGCCATGTGTCCCAATGTTCCCTAGAACAATTTTTTATTTGGGATTATTGATAAAAAACCGGTGTTTATGCGGGGTTTATCAATCTTCCCAACTGATTTCTTATTTGGGATTCTTAACGATATTAGCATAAATGCGCAATATAGCACAGCGGAAAAATTGCACAGTAAACGCACTGTATTCTTGTAGCGTGCTAAGTGTAAAATGTTGCTGATTACTTGATATTATTGCCAATAATCCCAAATGGATTTTTGCTTGGGAAGATTGAAAAAAGCCGGTGTTTATGCGGGTTTTCGCCAATAATCCCAAATAAGTTTGCGTTTATGGGACAGTTGAAATGAAAGGAAACGAATGGATAACAACTACAGATTTCAGTTTATCACCGAATACACAACGCCGCGCGGCAGTTTTTATTATCTTCCCCAAAAACGAAACGGGTGATGGGCAATTAGCGCAAGCTGTGCCGGTGCGCTGTCTGTCGGAATGCCACTTGTAACGCTTTCTTTTAGAGCCGGAAATGATTTTTGCTCTTCGTATGAATATACACACGAAGAGCAAAAGTGTTACGCTAAAGATAAAATTATTAAAACAGAATCTGCCGCCGCGCCAGTTCGGCGAATAATCCCTGCCTGTTCATCAGGGCTTCAAAGCTTCCCTGTTCCGCGACAGCTCCGTCCTTTATCACGATGATGCGGTCGCATTGAGAAAGCGTGCTGAGCCGGTGGGCGATCACGATGCGCGTGACGGGAAGGGACGCTATGGCTTCCGTTACTGCTTGTTGGGCGGCGCTGTCAAGCGAAGAGGTCGCTTCATCAAGCAGAAGCAGCGCGGGCTTGGGCAGCAGCGCGCGCGCAATCAGGATTTTTTGCCGCTGGCCGTCCGAAAGGGTCTCGCCGTTTCCGCCGACCGGTGTTTGCAGCCCCATCGGCATGGCGGCAATGTCTTCCTCAAGCCCTGCCGCGCGCACTGCGTCGGTTATTTCCTCTGCCGTC
>ONEN01000078.1 GCA_900316815.1 uncultured Eubacteriales bacterium
TGATGAACCCATAAACCAAACACACCGCAGCAGGCGGGGTAGACGGAATCCTCTCCCTCCCGCAACACATCATCCGGCAGCGTGACGCTGCACCCAATCCGCGCGAGCGTGACGCTCGATCCGCGCAACAAACGTTGTCAGCAACTTAACCTCTTACTCACGCGTTGTGACGCCCCGTTAGCGAAACGTTTGGCAAAATGCACTTTGTCAAAAGGGGCACCCGGTATGGTTTTTTAGAATATCCTGAATAAAAGATATTGAAAAAGGGTAAAAAGTATGGTATGCTTATAATAGCGGAATTTGCACAGTTTACGGCGTAATTGTTTATGATAATTGTTTTTATTTTATTAAGCCGCGCCCTTGCCGGCTGTTCTGCCGCCTCTTTTTCCGAGAGGCAGCTTGTTTTTTATCTGCAACCGGGCAGGAGCTTACCCGGAACTATTATCTATTAAAGGAGGCATTTCTATGAGAAAAAGAATCAAAAAAACGCGTCGGTTTTCCTTTCGGCTGTGTTGATCGCCTGCATAATATCATGCGCTGCGGTTCCCGTCGGCGCAGTGTTTAATGTTGACGGCTCTCCCCCTGAAATTGAAATCACCGGAGTGTCTAACGAAGCGCGGGATTACCAGGAGATCACCTACTTCACACCCGAAACAGAAAACTATTCGCCGGATATTATCTATTCGTGCGAGACATGCTATTTTGACAGGGAGCCGGACATTCTCGTCACCCCCACTGCATACAACCCCGAGCACGTCATGACTATGACCGTAAGAGATTCGGGAACATACCGTTATTCTCTTGAGGGCACGAGAACCGATGTTGCCACACATGAAAGTGATAGGTTTACCGTCACGTCGGACCCCGTCACCTTTTACAAAACCGAAATAAACGGCAACGGCGGCGAGGCCGCCTACTCCAAAATCATCACGCAGGCAGGACAGACGTGCATGTTCCCCACCGCAACAAAAGAGGGCTGCATCCTCGCGGGATGGAGCACCGATCCTTCCGCCACAGAGGGCGTTACCTCTTACACTCCCGTCTCCGATGAAACCTTCTACGCCGTATGGCAGGAAAGCGAGCCGCCTGTTCCCGCTAAACCGTATGTGTATTTCTTAAATGATAAAGCGTGGCCCGGCGTCAACGTCTATTTCTGGTCGGAATCAAACGTGGGCATAATGGAGTGGCCCGGCGTGCCGGCGGAACCGTTTAAGGACAATATTTACAGAGCGGAGATCCCCGAAGGCGCCACGAAGGTCATTTTTGACTTTGATCTCGACCAGACGCCCGACCTGGATGTGCGGCAAGGCTGCATTTACTCTCCCACACTGGGCTGGAAGGATTTTTGCCCTGAGACCGGAGAAATCATCAGACACTTTGTCTATTATAAAAATGAAACCAACTGGAATCCCGTTTATGCCTATTTCTGGTCGGAAACTAAGGTGGACTACATGGTATGGCCGGGCGTTCTGACCGAATATGTCGAGGGCGATGTGTACCGCTCGGAAATTCCCGACGGCGCCACCTGGGTCATTTTCAACAACGACCGCACGCAGACGCCCGACCTGAAAATCCAGACCGATAAGATCTACTCCTCCGTCACGCTCGACTGGAGGGACTACCCCGAAACGGAAGACCCCACGGATCCCACCGATCCCACGGAGCCTGAGGTCGATCAAGAATACGGCGGCAGCTTTGTTTACTACAAAAACGGCGTGTGGATCGACGCCTACGCCCAGTTCCTGACAGCTCCCGATCAGCCCATGTCGTCATGGCCGGGAACCCGCGCTCTTCATATTGAAGAGGGTATTTACAGAGCCCTTATCCCCAAGGGCGCCAAGTACGTCATTTTCTCCAACAGCGACGGCTACAAGACAATGGCGCTGAAGCTGAGCGGCAAGAACCAGGTTTACGATATGGGTCTGTGGAACGACTATGTGGAGCCGTACCCCATCGGCGACCTCACCTTTGACAATAAGGTCAACGTCAAGGACGCTACCACCATCATGCGGCAGCTTTGCACGGAGGAAGCCTTTACCGACGAGCAGATCGCCGTTGCCGACACCAACTGCGACGGCGTGGTGGATATCAACGATGTTACCCTTATCCAGATGTATCTCGCCGAGTTTGACGTCGTGCTGGGACCGCAGCCGCAGGCATAAGTTATTTTAATTTTATATGTAATAGTCTGATTCCATAAAAACAGAACCGTCTCGGAATCCTTTCGGGTTCCGGGACGGCTTTTTCATTCGGTATGGATTTGTTGATACTCCCGATTAAAATTCAAGGCTGATTTCGTCGGAGATAATGGGGTTATCCCAGTCGTTGGGATCCTCAAGAATGAGCTTGAATCTCATCGAGTTGATTCTGTCGATGCCTGCATCCTTCAGGTCAGAGCTGAGCAGGAACATGCCGGAATCCTTTTCCTCGCCAATTTCCATCAGCTCGAACGCGATCAGGTCAATGGTCTTGCCGTTGACGGAAGAATCCTTAGCGCCGACGTACAGCTGCTTGCCCGACTGATTGTCGATATGGATATCGAATTTGACATACGACTGATCGATCAACATGCCCTGCAGCGTTACGACTACGCCGTTTTCGCTGTAGATGGTCTTGGTGCCGATGTCGATGGTCGTCGGCTCAACGGGAGGCTCGGTGGGCTTGGTTGCGGGAGCGGTCGTCTCGGGAGCCTTGGTGGGAGCGGGAGCCGTGGTCGCGGGAGCAGTGGTCGCAGGCGCGGTGGTCACGGGAGCGGTGGTCGGATGGGTGGTTACGGGAGCAGTGGTGGGAACGGTGGGCTGCTCGTCATCGAGGGACTTGAGGAAATCCTTCGCCTCGTCGCCGACTGCGGCAATGTGGCAGTCCTGAATCTGAACCGTGCCGCCGACGTTGCCCTGCGGGCTGACGGTACCGTAGACGGCGATTACTTCGCCCTTCTTCGCGTCCTTGAACTCGTTCTTGTCAGCAAGCTCGAACTTGTAGAAAGCGAGGGTCTTGGAGTCCTTGTCTACCGTGGCGTAAACGGTCTGCTCACCGAGGTCTCTGACCGTTACGGCGGTGATGATCTTAACGCCCTTGTAGTCGTTGATGTGGTTGTGCAGCTTGACAATGCCGACCTTCTTGAAGCCCTGCTCAACGATTTCGTCAATAGAAGGCTTCTTGGGAGCGGTGGTGGCAGCTGCGGTTGCCTTGGTCGTCTGGGGTGCCGTGGTGGTCTCGGCAACGGTGGTCTCGATCACCTTGGGATCTGTCTTCTTCTGTTCACCCGAACCGCCGGAGAACGCGAAGACGCAGCCGATTACGATTCCCGCCACAACTACGGCGGCAATCAGCCAGATCCACCATTTTTTGTACCAAGCGCCTGCCTGCGCGGCAGCGGGCTTGTTGGTGTTTGCATTTCCTTTATTGTTACCTTGTGCCATTGTAAAACCTCCTTTTTACCTTAATTTAATTATAAAGGAAAGAAAATGCAAAGTCAAGCAAAAGGCGACGCAGAGCGACATATTCGTTTTTTTGCACGAAACAGCGAAAGCGATAACGGAAAACTCTCCCCTTTTTTTCTATGCCGCCTGTATAAAATTTTACAGAATTTGTTCCGCGCTTAGTGACTTCTCTGTGCGCGTATGTTACAATAATAAAGTAGTTATCATTATTCAAAAAGGGTGATAGTGATGAAAAGAAACATTTGTCTGTTGCTCGCGGGAGTTCTCTGCCTGACGGCGTTCGCTGCCTGCAGCGAGCAAAAAACACTGACGGAGAAAACGGGTCACCGCCTGTATGTGCGTGACGACTCCAAGAGCGAAAAGGTGACCGCTACGTTCATCAATACGCAGACCCGCGCCTCAACGGACACCGAGATGAAGCTTGTGAGCGAGGGCGAGGAGTACAACACCTTTTCCTGCCTGGGCGATACGGGCGCGTATAACCGGGTCGTCATCTCCTATGACGGAAGCAAGACGAAAGAGCTTGCCTTTACCGACTGCGTGAGCGGCTGGTACCTCTCGAGCTACGGCGTGACGCCCTACGCCGAGGGAGGGGAAACGATAACCGAGGTCACCTATGACGTAAAGACCTTCCCCTACCGCACCTATCAGAAGGATGTCTACATCTGGAAGCCCTCCGACTACGACGCGAACGCCAAGGAAAAATACGCCGTTATCTACCTGGAGGACGGGCAGAAGATGCTGGACGCGAACGGCGACAGCGCAGAATGCTGGAACGTCGCGCAGAGCGTGACGGGCATGATGGCGGCATCCGACCACAAGGCGATCGTCGTTGCCATCACCACGCCGGAGCTGACGCGCTATGATGAGCTGACGCCCGACATCGGCGAGATTCTGACGGATGAATACAATTATAACAACCCCGACGGAAAGTATTTCTCTGACTTCGTCTGCGGCACGGTGGTGCCCTACATCGAGAAAACCTACAATGTCTATACCGACCCCGCGCACAACGGCATCTGCGGCAGCTCGCTGGGCGGTCTGGAATCGTTTTATATCGGCATGGAGCACCCCGAAAAATTCGGCACCATCGGCGCGCTTTCGCCGACCTTCGGACTGTACGCCGATGAAACATGGAAGAAGTATATCAGCAGCAAGGACTTTTCCGAGAACCGTCCCTTTGTGTACATGTACGCGGGCGACTGGCGTGCCGACAACGGGCAGGGCGCGGACAGCATGACGCACACCCTTGCCGACTGCGGCTATCCCGAGGACAAATACGTACTCACCCGGCTGGAGGACGGCGCGCACCTGTCGCCCTTCTGGCGCGCCATCTTCCCCGAGTTCCTCTCCGCCATGTTCAACGGACACATTTTTTAAGCCGGGTGCAGATAATTCATGCAGCGAAGCTGCTATCATGTGCCGCAGGCACTATTCATTCCCGACTAAATGGTTTCCGTCATTGAAAACATTGAAAGGATTATCCTGCGTCGGCACAGGAATGAATTGCCGCTTTGCGGCATGAAAAGGCCGCAGCCATGAATTGTCGCTGCGCGACATGAATTGACCTGCGGTCATGAAATGATTTTGGCAGCGTGACGCTGCACCCGGTGCCCCTTTTGACAGAATGCATTTCTCAAAACGTTTCGCTAACGGGGCGTCATAACGCGGGCACGACGGTAAAGTTTTTGCCAAACGTTGCTCTCGCGGATTGGATGCAACGTCACGTTGCTATTTGAACATATATTTGGCTGTGTCGGCTACATCGTTCATGGTGCGCTTGGCACGGCTTATTTTTTTGCGGATCTTGGGGTTCTCGTCGGCGGCGGACTTGCCCGCGTAGCCGACTACCGCGCCCGCCGCCATTCCCACCGCGACGCCCTTTATCATGTTCACCAAGGGACTTTTGCTCATGCTTCCACCTCCCTCTTGTTCGCGTTTTTTCGTCGTCGCAAGAAAAAACTTGCAATCTTAGTGTTTACGATTTAAAATGAATTAATAATGTAAAAATTTATTTTTAAGGACTGATTCCACCATGCCTACGCTCAATCTCGTTCTGGTTGAACCTGAAATCCCGCAGAATACGGGCAATATCGCCCGCACCTGCGCCGCCACCGGCGCGCGCCTGCATATCGTCAAGCCTATGGGCTTCGCCATCGACGACAAAAAGCTCAAGCGCGCGGGACTCGATTACTGGCACCTGCTCGACCTTACCTACTACGACAGCCTCGACGACTTTTTCGCCCAAAACGCAGGCGGCAGCTTTTTCCTCTTTTCCACTAAGGGCACCCATGTCTACAGCGACGTGGCTTTCCCCGACAACGCCTTTCTGCTCTTCGGCAAGGAGACGCGCGGCCTGCCCGAGCATGTGCTCATGCGCTTTCCCGAAACTACCCTGCGCATACCCATGATCGACGAGGCGCGCAGCCTGAACCTCTCCAACTCCGTCGCCGTCGCCGCCTACGAGGCGCTGCGGCAGTGGGGCTTTCCCGAATTGCAGAACAAGGGCGAGCTGCACCGTCACCACTGGTCGGATATCAATAATTTTTCGTGAATTTTGTTAAATTGTAATCGATTTCTATTGATAAAAATTTAAAAATATACTATAATATAAGTGTCTGTAAAATACACTGTATTTCGACAATTATTATTTCATCAATGAAAGGATGTTTTTACTATGCAGCTAAACAAAGTATCGGTTGACGACATCAATGTAAAGGGCAAAAAGGTGCTCGTTCGCGTTGACTTCAACGTTCCGCTCAAGAACGGCGTGATCACCAACGACAACAGAATCACCGCGGCGCTCCCCACCATTAAGAAGTTGATCGCTGACGGCGGCAAGGTTATCCTCTGCTCTCACCTCGGCAAGCCCAAGAACGGTCCCGAGGAAAAGTTCAGCCTGGCTCCCGTGGCTGTCCGTCTGTCCGAGCTTCTCGGTCAGGACGTTGTTTTCGCCAATGACGACGAGGTTGTCGGCGAGAACGCCAAGAAGGCGGTTGCCGAAATGAAGGACGGCGACGTTGTTCTTCTCCAAAACACCCGTTTCAGAAAAGAAGAAACCAAGAACCTCGAGCCCTTCTCCTCCGAACTGGCTTCTCTGGCTGAGGTGTTCGTTATGGACGCCTTCGGCTCCGCTCACCGCGCTCACTGCTCCACCGCGGGCGTGACCGACCACATCAAGGACACCGCTGTAGGCTACCTGATGCAGAAGGAAATCAACTACCTCGGCAACGCCGTTGAAACCCCCGTTCGTCCCTTCGTTGCCATCCTCGGCGGCGCCAAGGTCGCGGACAAGCTCAACGTTATCTCCAACCTCCTCGAGAAGTGCGACACCCTCATCATCGGCGGCGGCATGGCTTACACCTTCCTCAAGGCACAGGGCAAAGAGGTCGGCAAGTCGCTGGTTGACGACTCCAAGATCGAGTACTGCAAGGATATGATCCAAAAGGCGCAGGACCTCGGCAAGCAGCTGCTGCTTCCCGTTGACACCACCATCGCCGCTGACTTCCCCAACCCCATCGACGGCCCCATCGACGTTGAGGTCGTGGACGTAGACGCGATTCCTGCCGACATGGAAGGTCTGGACATCGGCGACAAGACCCAGGCTTTGTTCGCGGACGCTGTAAAGAACGCCAAGACCGTTGTCTGGAACGGACCCATGGGCGTGTTTGAGAACCCCACTCTGGCGGCAGGCACCATCGCGGTTGCCAAGGCGCTGGCAGAAACCGACGCTACCACCATCATCGGCGGCGGCGACAGCGCGGCGGCTGTTATTCAGCTCGGCTTCGCTGACAAGATGAGCCACATCTCCACCGGCGGCGGCGCTTCCCTTGAGTATCTCGAAGGCAAGACCCTGCCCGGCATTGCGGTTATCGCCGACAAATAATCCGACAATCATTTTTGGGGCGCACCCGTGCGTGCGCCCCGTGTTACTATCACACAGAGAGAAAGGATGACTTCAATCATGGATAA
>ONEN01000079.1 GCA_900316815.1 uncultured Eubacteriales bacterium
CTAACCGTCATGCACGCGCTCGGACGCGGCGTGCGCCGATGGCGTTGCTAAATGCACTCTATCCAAAGCCGCACTGAGAGCCGAGGCACTCGGCCGCGCCACCAACGTTTGACAGCAGCTTTACCGTCATGCACGCGCTCGGACGCCCTGTTAGCTAAACGTTTTGCAAAATGCATTCTTTTAAAAGGGGGCACTGACAGCAGCGGCACCTTGCCCGGTTGAAAAATACGCTTGCTATATGCGGTTTTTCGTGTTATACTAATTTTACATTATGAAAAGAGGTATTGAATCACATGGGTTGTAATCACGACTGCGCCTCCTGCAGCAGCAACTGCGGCGGCGAAAACGATTTACACGAAAAGCTAAACGACTTCAGCACCGTGCGCCACGTCATCGGCGTGGTTTCGGGCAAGGGCGGCGTCGGCAAGAGCCTCGTCACCTCCCTTATGGCGGTCACCGCGAACCGCGAGGGCAAGCACACGGCGATTCTGGACGCGGACATCACGGGTCCCTCCATTCCCAAGGCGTTCGGCGTGACCAAGAAGGCTGTCGGCAACGAGCTGGGCATTCTGCCCGTCCGCACTGAAACGGGCATTGAGATCATGTCGGTCAACCTGCTGCTGAAGAACGACACCGACCCCGTCGTCTGGCGCGCGCCGATGATCACGGGCGCCGTGAAGCAGTTCTGGACAGACGTGCTGTGGAACGACATTGACTGTATGTTTGTCGATATGCCGCCGGGAACGGGCGACATTCCGCTGACGGTGTTCCAGAGCATTCCGCTCGACGGCATTGTAGTAGTCGCTTCTCCGCAGGAGCTGGTGGGCATGATCGTGGAAAAAGCGGTCAAGATGGCGGAGATGATGAAGGTTCCCGTGCTGGGCATTGTGGAGAACATGAGCTACTTCCGCTGCCCCGACTGCGGCAAATGTCACAGCGTGTTCGGCGAAAGCCATATTGATGAAATTGCGGCGCGCTACAACACGAAGGTCATCGCCAAGCTGCCTATCGACCCCGACCTTGCGGCCAAGGTGGACGCGGGCAGGGTGGAGCTGTTCGAGGGCAGTTATATGGACGGCGTGACGGATTTGCTCGGATTGTCATAATTGAAAAAAATAGTGGGCATATAGCTGCAAAAAGGGCGGTTATATGCTCTTTTTTGTTGTTTGCGGGAGCGGTGCATATATTTATGATTGACTTTTTAAGTAAAATGCGGTATGATAATAACGATAGTGTCTATGTACGCTGTTTTTACGAGTTATAAATGTAAATTTTGTCAAATATAATGATTTTGTGCTTTTGTCACGGAAAAGGAGAATGCACCTATGATATCGACAGTAATCGACCGTTCTTTGGGTCTTGAATTTCCCGTTTTTCAGGGAGGAATGGCTTGGGTAGCCGACGCTTCTCTGGCGGCGGGCGTTTCCAACGCGGGCGGCCTTGGCATTATCGCGGCGATGAATTCCAACGGCGAGCAGCTGCGCGCGGAGATACGCAAGTGCAAGGAGATGACCGACAAGCCCTTTGGTGTGAATATCATGCTGATGAGCCCCTTTGCCGACGAGGTGGCGGACGTAGTGGTGGAGGAAGGTATCACCGTCGTCACCACCGGCGCGGGCAATCCGGGCAAATATATGGAAAAGTGGCTGGCGGCAGGCATTAAGGTCATTCCCGTGGTGCCCTCCGTCGCGCTGGCAAGGCGCATGGAAAAGCTGGGCGCGTTCGCGCTGATTGCCGAGGGCGGCGAGAGCGGCGGTCATGTGGGCGAGCTGACCACCATGGCGCTGGTGCCGCAGGTCGTGGACGCGGTGAAGATTCCCGTTATCGCGGCGGGCGGCATTGCCGACGGCAGACAGCTGGCGGCGGCGTTCATGCTGGGCGCGGTCGGCGTTCAGGTGGGCACGCGCTTCCTCGTCGCCAAGGAATGCACCATCGCGCAGGCGTACAAGGACAAGGTGCTCAAGGCGAAGGACATCGACTCGGTGGTGACCGGCAAGCGTCTGGGACATCCCGTGCGCTCCATCCGCAACCGGTTCACCAGAGAGTACGCCAAGGCGGAGTATGATTCCTCCTCCGTTTCCGACGAGGAGCTGGAGAAGATGGCGACGGGCGTGCTGCGTTTGGCAGCGCGCGAGGGCGATGTGACAAACGGCTGCGTTCTGGCGGGACAGGTCGCCTCCATGGTGACCCGCGAGCAGACGGCAAGAGAGATTATCACCGAGATGTTCGGCGAGGCCGAAGCGGTGCTGAACGGAGCGACAAAATGGGTAAAATAGCATTTGTATTTTCAGGACAGGGCGCGCAGTACAGCGGCATGGGCAAGGCGATGTACGACGCCTCTCCCGCCGCGAAGGCGGTCTTTGATATGGCGGACAGCCTGCGCGCAGGCACCTCCCGTCAGTGCTTTGAGGGCACGGCGGAGGAGCTGACGCAGACCGTCAACACCCAGCCCTGCGTCTTTACGGCTGATCTGGCGGCGGCGCGCGCGCTGGTCGAGCGGGGCGTCACCCCCGACTGCGTGGCGGGCTTTTCGCTGGGCGAGATAGCGGCGCTGGCGTTTGCGGGCGTGCTTTCCGACGAGGAGGCGTTCAGGCTGGTATGCAGGCGCGGCGAGCTGATGGACAAGGCGGCTGCGGAGAATCCCGGCGCGATGGTGGCGGTGCTCAAGCTCGCGCCCGCGCAGGTGGAGGAGATCTGCGCACAGTTTGAGAAAACCTATCCCGTCAACTACAACTCTCCCGCGCAGACGGTGGCGGCGACCACCGTTGAGAACGCCGCGGCGTTCTGCGCGGCGGTCAAGGAAGCGGGCGGCAAGGCTAAGCAGCTCCCCGTGAGCGGCGCGTTCCATTCTCCGTTTATGGCGGAGGCGGCGGAGGGACTGGCGGCGTATATGAAGACCGTTCCGTTCTCCGACCCGCAAATCCCAATCTATTCCAACTACACCGCCCAACCGTACGAGGGCGATTATAAAAAGCTTGTCAGGGCGCAGGTGGAGAACCCCGTGCGCTGGCAGACCATCACCGAGAATATGAGAGCCGCGGGCGTGGACACCCTCATCGAAATCGGCGTAGGCAAGACGCTGCAGAACCTCTGCAAGCGCACCTTCGGCGATATGAAGGCATACAAGGTGGAAACTCCCGAGGATATGGATAAACTGGAACTGTAAGAGGTGTTAATATGAACTTTGAAAATAAAACGGCCGTCGTTACGGGCGGCTCGCGCGGTATCGGACTCGCCATCGCCAAAAAGCTCGCCGCGGGGGGCGCGAACATCGCGGTGCTCTATGTAGGCGACGAGGCGGAGGGACAGAACGCCGTTGAGGAGCTCAGAGCGATGGGCGCCAAGGCGGAGGCTTACTTCTGCGACGTGTCCGACTTCGAGGCGTCCAAAAAGGTAGTGGACGCTGTCATCGGGGAATTCGGCGGCATTGATATTCTGATCAACAACGCTGGCATCACCCGCGACAAGCTGGTGCTCAACATGGACGAGAAGGATTTTGACGCGGTGATCAACGTCAACCTCAAGGGCACCTTCAATATGATCAAGCACACCTACAAGCACTTTATGAAAAAGCGCGCCGGCAGAATCGTCAGCACCTCCTCCATTGTCGGTCTGAACGGCAACGCGGGACAGGCGAACTACGCCGCCTCCAAGGCAGGCATCATCGGGCTCACCAAGTCCGTCGCGCGCGAGCTGGCAGGCAGAAACGTCACCGTGAACGCGGTGGCGCCCGGCTACATCGGCACCGACATGACCAACGTGCTCCCCGAAAAGGTGAAGGAAGCTATGAAAGCGCAGATCCCCGCCAAGCGCATCGGCACACCCGAGGACGTCGCCAACGTGGTGGCGTTCCTGTGCAGCGACGAGGCGGCATACGTCACGGGCGAGGTGATCCGCGTAGACGGCGGTCTGGCGATGTAAGCGCCCGATATTTCATAATACCATACGGAAGCGTTCCGAACGCTGACGGAAAGAGAAGTGATTGTAATGAGCAGAAGAGTAGTGGTAACAGGTCTGGGAGCCGTCAGTCCCGTAGGCAACGACGTGCCTACCATGTGGAAAAACATGGTGGACGGCGTGTGCGGCATTGAGGAGATCACCGCCTTTGACACATCGGATTTAAAGGTACATATCGCGGGCACGGTCAAAAACTTTCAGCCCGAGTTATATTTTGAAAAGCGCGAGGCAAAGAAGCTGGACATCTACTGCCAGTACGCCATGGCGGCGGCACAGCAGGCGGTGGACGACAGCGGCATCCTCGGCACCATCGACGAGAACCGCTTCGGCGTCTATATCGGCGCGGGCATCGGCGGTCTGCAAACCTTCGTCGATAACACCGTGGGACTCGAAAAGGGCGGTCCCCGCAAGGTAAGCCCCTTCTTCATTCCCATGATGATCGGCAACATCGCCACGGGCAACGTCGCCATCCGCTTTAACGCCAAGGGCGTTTCCCTGTCGGTGATGAGCGCCTGCGCAACGGGTACCAACTCCATCGGCGAGGCGTTCCACGCGATAAAGGACGGCTACGCGGACGCGATCATCGCGGGCGGCGCCGAGGCGGTCGTCGCCAGACTCACCGTAGCGGGCTTCCAGAACATGAAGGCGCTGTCCACGAGCGCCGACCCCAAAACCGCTTCCCGTCCCTTTGACAAGGACAGAAACGGCTTCGTCATGGGCGAGGGCGCGGGTATGCTGATCCTGGAGGAATACGAGCACGCCAAGGCGCGCGGCGCGAAGATCTACGCCGAGTTCGCGGGCTACGGCAACACCTGCGACGCGCATCACGTCACCGCTCCCGACCCCGAGGGCGCGGGACTTGCCAGGGCGATCGCCATCGCCTTTGAGGAGGCGGGCGTAGCGGACGACGCGGCGGTTTACATCAACGCGCACGGCACCAGCACCCACCTCAACGACCTCACCGAAACCATGGCGATCAAGAAGGCGCTGGGCGAGAGGGCATACGACGCGAGCATCAGCTCCACCAAGTCGATGACAGGACACATGCTGGGCGCGACGGGCGCCATTGAGGCGATTGCCGCGGTGAAGGCGCTTGAGGAGGGTGTTATCCCCCCGACCATCAACCTCGACGAGCCCGACGAGGGGCTCGACCTCGACTACACACCCAAGACAGCGAAAAAGCGCGACGTCAACGTTGCCGCTTCTACCAACCTGGGCTTCGGCGGTCACGACGCCTGCGTGGTATTCAAGAAATTGTAACGGAGGATTTCACATGATTGATATCGCAACTCTGAAGGAATATATCAAGGTGCTGGAGGAGAGCTCCCTGCAGGTTCTCGAGCTTTCGGACGGAACCGATTCGCTCTATCTCGAGAAGCCGTCCGCTTCGGCTCCCGCGGTGTCTGCGCCCGTAACGGTGCAGGCGGCGCCCGTTCCCGCCGCGGCGGCGGAACCCGCCACTGTCAAGACGGACAGCGGCAAGACCATCAACGCTCCCATCGTCGGCGTTTTCTACGCCGCTCCCTCGCCCGACAGCGAGCCGTATGTGTCGGTAGGCAAGAGGGTGAAGAAGGGCGACGTGGTGTGCATCATCGAGGCGATGAAGTGCATGAATGAGATCCAGGCGGAAACAGACGGCGAAATCACCGCCGTTCTCGCTGCGAACGGCGAGCTGGTGGAGTACGACCAGCCGATGTTCAGCATCAGATAAGCGCGCTGCAGACAGACCGCTTTGTGCGTTAAGGAGTAACCTATGAACCAACAGGAAATCATGAACATTCTTCCCCACCGCGATAATATGCTGCTCGTTGAGGAATCCGAGATGCTCGACGAGAACACCGCGAAGGGCAAATATACCGTCAGGGGCGACGAATTCTTTTTGCAGGGTCACTTTCCGGGCAACCCGGTGGTGCCGGGCGTTATCCTCTGCGAGATGATGGGACAGGCTAGCTGCTGCCTGCTCGCCGACAAGGTGAGCGACTGCACGCCCTACTTCACCAAGATGGACAAGGTGAAGTTCAAGAATCCCGTGAAGCCGGGCGACACGCTCGAGAGCGTGTGCACCCTCACGAAAAACCGCGGCGCGTTCTACTTTATCGACGCCAAGGGCTACGTCGGCGGCAAGCTGTGCGTGTCCGCCGAGCTGTCGTTCGCGCTGGTACCGAACGAGAAATAACGACTTTTATCACTACGGGATGTGAAAAAATGTTTTCTAAAATTCTGATTGCCAACCGCGGCGAGATCGCCGTAAGAATCATCCGTGCCTGCCGCGAGATGGGCATTTCCACCGTTGCCATCTATTCCAAGGCGGACAAGGACGCCATGCATGTGCAGCTTGCCGACGAGAGCTACTGCGTCGGCGGCAACCGCGTGGCGGACAGCTACCTCAATATTCCCGCCATTCTCACCGTCGCGGTGGAGAGCGGCGCGCAGGCGATCCACCCGGGCTACGGCCTGCTCAGCGAGAACGCGAAGTTTGTGTCCCTGTGCGAGCAGTGCAATATCAACTTCATCGGACCCACCTCCGACATGATCGCCATGCTGGGCGACAAGGATATGGCGCGCAAAACCATGCGCGCGGCGGGCGTGCCCGTCACTCCCGGCTGCGACGTGGTGGAGGATCTGGAGCTTGCCATGAAGGAGGCGGAGCGCATCGGCTTTCCGCTGCTGATCAAGGCGCGCTCGGGCGGCGGCGGCAAGGGCATCCGCCGCGTAGACTTTATCGAGCAGTTTGAGGAGGCGTTCCTCTCCGCGAGCGCCGAGGCAAAGGCGGCGTTCGGCGACGGCGCGTGCTATCTGGAAAAGTTTATCCATCCCGTCAAGCATATTGAAATGCAGCTGCTCTGCGACAAATATGACAACATCATCTGTCTGGGAGAGCGCGAGTGCTCCGTGCAGCGCAAGAACCAGAAGATGATCGAGGAAAGCCCCAGTCCCGCGCTGGACGAAAAGACGCGCAAGAAGATGATGATCGCGGCCGTCAAGGCGGCAAAGGCGGTGCATTACGTCAACGCGGGCACCGTGGAATTTTTGCTCGACCTCGACAATAACTTCTACTTTATGGAGATGAACACCCGTCTGCAGGTGGAGCACGGCGTTACCGAGATGGTAACGGGTCTGGACATTGTGCAGTGGCAGATCCGCATCGCGGCGGGCGCAAGGCTCACCCGCACGCAGGACAGCATCTTCACCCACGGCAACGTCATCGAGTGCCGCATCAACGCCGAGAACCCCTCCCTGGGCTTCCGTCCCAGCTGCGGAAAAATCAGAAGGCTGCACACGCCGGGCGGCTCGTTTGTGCGCTTTGATACGGCGATATACCAGGACTATGTGGTGCCGCCCTTCTACGACTCCATGATAGGCAAGCTGATTGTGCAGGCGCGCAGCCGCGCCGAGGCGATCCGCAAAATGAAGATGGCGCTCTCCGAGCTGCGCGAGTTCGAGGAAGAACAGCAGGAAAAAGCGAAGAACATAGAATAAGAAGCCAAAAGCCCCGCAGCCGCGCGGCTGTGTGAGGTGATTTGGCTTCATCACGCAAAGGAAAGGTATTTGTATGGATTTTTTTGCCTTTGTCAAACCGAAAAACGAGCTTGAATCCGAGCCGGACGCCCAGCAGAACGTGCCCTTCATCCCCGAAGAAATGTGGATGAAGTGCCCCAAGTGCAACACCCTGCAGCTCACCACCGACATGGAGGAAAACCTCAATGTCTGCACCAAATGCGGCCATCACTTCCGCATGAGCGCCAGGCAGCGCATCCACCTGTTTGCCGACGGAGAGTCCTTTGCCGAGCATGACGCCGAGCTGACGGGCTCCAATATCCTGGACTTTCCCGGCTACGACCAGAAGCTGGAGAAGGCGCGGCAGAAGGCAAGCGAATCCGTTCTCTGCGGCGAGTGCCTCATCGGCGGCGTCAGAGCCGTTCTCTGCGTCATGGAGGCGGGCTTTATGATGGGCAGCATGGGCACCGTGACGGGCGAAAAAATCACCCGTGCCTTTGAATACGCCACAGGGCAGGGATTGCCCGTCGTGGTGTGCTCCGTCTCGGGCGGCGCGCGTATGCAGGAGGGCATTCTCTCTCTGATGCAGATGGCGAAAACCTCGGGAGCCGTCAAGCGTCACAGCGACGCGGGGCTGCTCTATATCACCGTACTCACCGACCCCACGACGGGCGGCGTCACCGCTTCGTTCGCAATGGAGGGCGACATCATTCTCGCCGAGCCGAACACGCTGGTAGCCTTTGCGGGTCCCCGCGTGATCGAGCAGACCATGCGGCAGAAGCTCCCGCGCGACTTCCAGACCTCCGAGTTTGTGATGCAGAAGGGCTTTATCGACGCGGTCGTGACCCGCGACAAGCTCAAGGATACGGTGACACGCCTGCTGAAAATGCACGGCTATAAGGAGGCGGTACAATGACGGCTTATGAAAAGGTAATGGCGGCGCGCGACGCGAAAAAGCTGACCGCCGTTGATTATATCGCGCATATGTTCGGCGACAGCTTCATCGAGCTGCACGGCGACAGGCGCTTTGCCGACGACAAGGCGATCGTGGCGGGACTTGCCATGCTCTACGACACGCCCCTGACGGTCATCGGCATTGAAAAGGGAAGAAACACAAGGGAGCGCATGGAGCGCAACTTCGGTCAGGCGCAGCCTGAGGGCTACCGCAAGGCGCTGCGGCTGATGAAGCAGGCGGAAAAATTCCACCGTCCCGTTCTCTGCCTGGTGGACACCAGCGGCGCGTACCCCGGCATCGGCGCGGAGGAGCGCGGCCAGGGACAGGCTATCGCGGAGAACCTGATGGAAATGATGACGCTCAAAACGCCCATCCTCACCATTCTCATCGGCGAGGGCGGCAGCGGCGGCGCGCTGGCGCTGGCGGTGTCGGACGAGGTGTGGATGATGGAAAACGCGGTGTATTCCGTTATTTCGCCCGAGGGCTGCGCGTCGATTCTCTGGAAGGACAGCTCCAAGGCTCCGCAGGCGGCGGAGGCGCTCAAGATGACGGCGCAGGATTTGTTTGACCTCGGCGTGGTGGAGCGTATTATCCGTCAGCCGAAGGCGGAGGACGCGGCGATGTTTGAGAGCTTGAAAATGCTCATCAGCCGCACGCTGGAAAAGAACCTGTCGCTCGCGGTTGACGAGCTGACAGAGCAGCGCTACGCACGCTTCCGCAAAATCGGCACGGCACACCTGAAGGCAATTGACAATTGAGAATGGACAATGGACAATTATGGTCGGTCGGCTGAGCCGACAATCAATACGCGCGTGCAACCTTCTTCTTCTGATTAGGTACCGCGCCCGCGTAAATACAATGATAGTTGAAAATTGGGCAGATGCCTTGCGGCAATTGACAATTGAGAATGGACAATGGACAATTATGGTCGGTCGGCTGAGCCGACAATCAATACGCATACTAATCCAAGCAAAAAAGGAAACCTCTCATACACGCGTTATGACGCGCCGGTCGGCTGAACCGACAATCAATACGCGCACTAATCCAAGCAAAAAAGGAAGCCTCCCATAGACGCGTTATGACGCGCCGTTGCAGGAAGGTTTCCTAATTGTTTATTTTGCCAAAGGCGCATCGGATGGAACGTCACGTTCCCCGCGACACGCTGCGGAGCAGTCTTGCGGTGTAGAGCACGCAGAGGACGCATACGCCTGTGTCAGCCAGAACGGACATCCACATCTGCGACAGACCGAAGAACGCGGGGATAATGACCGCCGCCTTGACCGCCAGCGCAAAGATGATGTTGGTGCGGATGGTGCGCATGGTTTTGCGCGCGAGCGCTACCGCCTTGGGGAGCGCGTTCAGATCGCCCGCCGTCAGCACCGCGTCAGCCGCCTCTATCGCCGCTTCGCTGCCGAGCCCCATGGCGACGCCGCAGTCGCTCTTGCTCAGCACGGGCGCGTCGTTGATGCCGTCGCCCACAAAGCAGACCGTGCTGCCATGCTTCTGCGCTTCTCCGATGACGTCGAGCTTATCCTGCGGCATAAGCGCCGCGCGGCATTCGATTCCGCCGAGCTGCTGTTGGATTGCCTCTGCATTCTGCCGGCTGTCACCCGTCAGCATCAGCAGTTTTTTCACGCCCAAATCACCGAGCTGCCCGACGACGCGCTTCGCTTCGCTGCGGAGTGTGTCGCTGATTTCTATCGCGCCGGTCAACGCGCCGTCGTACACTAAAAAGACGGCGTTTTTGTTTTGCCATTTGCGCGGTACGCCGTTCGGCAGGAGCTTCGCGTTGCCGCAGGCAAGCGTTTTGCCCTTGTATTGCGCCGAGGTGCCGCTGCCCGCGATTTCCGAATAGCCGGACAGCTGCGGTTCCGCTCCGTCCGCACGCTCCCTGATCGCCATGGCGATGGGGTGCGTTGAATATTTTTCACATGCGGCGGCGAGGGATAGCACCTCGTCCGCGCTGTAGTTACCGCAGGCGTGTACCTCTGTGACGGCGATCTTGCCCGTGGTGAGGGTGCCCGTTTTGTCAAACGCGAAGGTGTCCGCCTTGGCGAGCGCTTCGAGATATCTGCCGCCCT
>ONEN01000076.1 GCA_900316815.1 uncultured Eubacteriales bacterium
CAGACGGTGTCCTTGCTCATATCGTCCATAACGATGAATTTGTCTTTAGGAGAACGGCCGGTGTAGATGCCCGTCATAACGTTAACAGCGCCCAGCTCGGTGAGCTGACCCTTGTCATAGCCCTCCAGCGCGGGATCCGTTTCGTCCTCAAAGAGCTGCTCGTAAGAGGGATTGTACACAATCTCTTTTACGTCATTGATACCGTATTTGGTTAAATCAAGATTTGCCATAATGATTCCTCCATATAGTTAATTGTTTAACGTATATATCATAGCAAGTATTCCAATAATTGTCAATATTGCCGAGTGGACAAATAAAACGGCTGAAATGCAGTTTTTTCAGCGATAACATGCAAAAGAGCCTGTTCAGCCCCTCGTATTTACCCGAAAACGCCATTTTTTGACGGCTGCCACTATCGCTTCCTGCAAGTATTGCCGAATTTGCAGGAAACCGTCACTTTTTGTTTGACTAACGCCGCAAATGGTGGTAAAATACCCTTGGTATGTACGAAGCATGTTATCCGGAGGGGGTTGTTACCATGAAACAAACGGCGGCGATTCTGGCGGCTGTCTTTATACTTTTCACCGCGCTGACGGCGGCGGGCTGCGCCAACGAGAGCAACTCGGAAATCGTCGGCGAGTGGCGCCCCATTACGGTGTCCATCAACGGCACCACCATTTCCTACAGCGACCTCGACACCAAGGACAAGGAGTTTTCGTTCACCTTTTACGCCGACGGCAAGTGCAAAATCATCATCGGCGGCGTCATCAACGACGGCACCTACACCTTCCACGAGACCTCCGTCGATATTCAGTACGGCGGCAAAAGCCAGAAGCTGAGCTACGACCACGGCATTCTCACGCTCAAGCTCGACTACAACGACCAGACAACCGCTTATATGTTTACAAAGGTAATCAACTGACCGCACCGTAACGAAGGCGCCCGCCCTCGTTACGGTTTTTTCATGCCGCTCAAGCGGCAATTCATGTGCCGCAGGCACTATTCATTACGCAGTAAATTCATGTTGCGGAGCAACAATTCATTCCTGTGCCGACGCCGGAAAAATCTTTCATCGTTTCCGGCAAGCGTGACGCTCGACCCAATCCGCGTGCGCCGCAGGCGCTTTCTCCGCGAAACCAACGTTTGGCAAAAACTGTTCCGCTTGCTCCCGCGTTATGACGCGGCGTTTGCGGAAGTCTTTGTTAAATGTACTCTATCCAAAGCCGCACTGACAACCGGGGCACTCGCCGCATGAATTGAGCGCTATAGCGCTCAATTTTTTAAATTGATTTCCCCCGAAAAAAACTAAAACAATTGAATTCTATTCCGGAATATGCTATACTTGCACCGTATAACATTTTTCAGGAGGGTTCAGTATGAGCGACAAACTCGTCCGCACCAGGTACGCTCCCAGCCCCACGGGCTTCATGCATGTGGGCAACCTGCGTACGGCGCTGTATGAGTACCTTGTGGCTAAGTCACAGGGCGGCAAATTCATTTTGAGAATTGAGGACACCGACCGCGAGCGTCTGGTCGCGGGCGCGGTGGACTTCATCTATAACACGCTCAGGCTCGCAGGCCTGCAGCACGACGAGGGCCCCGACATAGGCGGCGGCTTCGGCCCCTATGTGCAGTCGGAGCGCAAGGATATGTATCTTCCCTACGCCGAGCAACTGATCCGCGAGGGCAAGGCGTACCGCTGCTTCTGCTCCAAGGAGCGGCTGGAGAAGCTCCAGAGCGAAACCGTCGGCGGCGGCTACGACCGCCACTGCCGCGACCTGCCGCAGGAGGAAATCGACAAAAACCTCGCGGACGGCGTTCCCTATGTCATCCGTCAGAAAATGCCCGTCGAGGGCAGCACCACCTTTTCCGACGCGGTGTTCGGCGACATCACCGTGGAGAACAGCGAGCTGCAGGATCAGATTCTGATCAAGACGGACGGCTACCCCACCTACAACTTCGCCAACGTCATTGACGACCACACCATGGGCATCACCCATGTGGTGCGCGGCAGCGAGTACCTCAGCTCCACGCCGAAGTATAACCTTTTATATGAAGCCTTCGGCTGGGAGATCCCCACCTACATCCACCTGCCCCTGATCATGGGCAAGGACGCCGACGGCAACGTGTCCAAGCTGAGCAAGCGCCACGGCGCCACGGGCTTCTATGACCTGATCGACGACGGCTATCTGCCGCAGGCCATCATCAACTACATCGCCCTGCTCGGCTGGTGCCCCAAGGATAACCAGGAGATATTCACCCTCGCCGAGCTGGAAAAGGCGTTTGCCATTGACGGCATCAGCAAATCGCCGTCCGTATTCGACTACGATAAGCTGACCTGGTTCAACGGCGAGTACATCAAGGCGATGACGCCCGAGGCGTTCACCGAGGTCGCCATGCCGTATTATAAAGAGGTATTCGGCGACAGGGAAATGCCGTGGGACAAGCTGGCGGAGATCCTGCAGAAGCGCGTGACAAAGCTCACCCAGATCCCCGATATCCTCGACTTCTTCGCGGCGCTGCCGGAATATGACAAGAGCCTGTTCGTCAACAAGAAAAGCAAGACGAACCTCGACAACGCGCCCGTCGTGCTGCGCGAGGCATACGAGCGTCTCAAGGCTCTTCCCGTCTGGGACAATCCGTCCATCCACGACTGCCTGATCGGCATGGCAAAGGAGAAGGAGCTGAAAAACGGCACCGTGATGTGGCCGGTGAGAATCGCCGCCGCAGGCAAAACCGTCACTCCCGGCGGCGCGGTGGAGATACTCGACATCCTCGGCAGAGAAGAAGCCCTGCAAAGGCTGGCGCTCGGTTTGGAGAAGCTGGGGTAACGATCATTTAACGAAGCATCCGTAACATCGGAATAGATTTGCGTACAATTCACGATTAACATAAAGGAACGATACTATGTCAGAATCAATCAACAATGAAATAACACAGGGCAATTTTATCCACGCCTTTATCGACGAGGACATTGCCGAGGGCGGCAGCTACGAGGGCAAAACCGTACACACCCGTTTTCCGCCCGAGCCGAACGGCTATCTGCACATCGGCCACGCCAAGGCGGTCTGCATCAACTTCGCCACCGCCGAAAAATACAACGGCGTCTGCAACCTCCGCATGGACGACACCAATCCCACCAAAGAGGACGTGGAGTACGTTGACGCCATCCGGGAGGACATTCACTGGCTCGGCTTTGACTGGGGCGACCGCTTCTTCTACGCCTCTCAGTATTTTGAGGAGATGTACGGCTTCGCGGTGGAGCTGATCCAAAAGGGTCTCGCCTACGTCTGCGAGCTGACGCCCGAACAGATGCGCGAATACCGCGGCGACACGCGCACCCCCGCCGTCAGCCCGTTCCGCGACCGTCCCGTTGAGGAAAGCCTCGACCTGTTCCGCCGTATGCGCGCGGGCGAGTTCGCCGACGGCAGCATGACGCTCCGCGCCAAAATCGACCTCGCGTCGGGCAACTTCAACATGCGCGACCCCGTTATCTACCGCATCAACCGTATGCACCACCACCGCACGGGCGACGCGTGGTGCATCTATCCCATGTACGACTTCGCGCACCCCATAGAGGACGCGCTCGAGGGCATCACCCACAGCCTGTGCTCGCTGGAATTTGAATCCCACCGCCCGCTCTACGACTGGGTCATTGCGAACATCTCCGCTCCCGCCAAGCCGCGCCAGATCGAGTTCGCGCGCCTGGGCATCAACAACACCGTCATGTCCAAGCGCAAGCTCCGCAAGCTGGTGGAGGACGGTTACGTCAAAGGCTGGGACGACCCCCGTATGCCCACGCTCTGCGGTCTGCGCAGACGCGGCTACACCCCGCGCTCTATCCGCAACTTTGTAGAGCAGATCGGCGTGTCCAAGGTCAACTCCATTGTCGATTACAGCTTCCTGGAGCACTGCCTGCGCGACGACCTCAACGAGACCGCCACACGCGCCATGTGCGTGCTGCACCCCGTGAAGCTCGTCATCACCAACTATCCCGAGGGACAGACCGAGGAATTTGAGGTAGAGAACAACCCCAACCGTCCCGAGGACGGCACGCGCGTCGTGACCTTCTCCCGCGAGTGCTGGATTGAAGCGGACGACTTCATGGAGGTTCCCATCAAGAAATACCAGCGCCTCTACCCCGGCAACGAGGTGCGCCTGAAATCCACCTACATCGTCCGCTGCACGGGCTGCAAAAAGGACAACGACGGCAACGTCACGGAGGTCTACGCGGAATATGACCCCGCCACGCGCGGCGGCAACACACCCGACGGCAGAAAGGTGCGCGGCACCATTCACTGGGTCGACGTGAACAATTGCGTTGAGGCGGAGGTGCGTCTTTACGACAACCTTTTCACCGTTCCCGACCCCGAAGCAGGCGAGGGCGACTTCCTCGATTATATCAATCCGCAGTCGCTCACGGTGCTGCAAAGCTGCAAGGCGGAAAAGTGTCTTTCCAAAGCAGAGGCACCGCACAGCTATCAGTTCATGAGAATTGGCTATTTTTGTGTTGACAACAAGGACAGCGCTCCCGGACGCCTCGTTTTCAACCGCAGCGTATCGCTCAAGGACGGTTTTAAGAAAAAATCCTGAGTGACAAACAATTGACAATTTTATTTCCTGCAATTCCCACAGCGACGCGGTTTCAAAATGAAACCGCGCCGCTCAATAAAAAACCTTTTAAAACGCAAATATTTTAAAAAGAAACGTATATACTATCAATATGAAAAATAAATTCTGAAAACATGAATAAAATGCAAAAAACCCACACTAGAGCCTGCATATTTATTCTGTTACCCCTCATTCATCACCCTTGCGCATAATCCGAGACTCATTCCTGCAAAAGACAAAAATTAAACTATTTTTAAATTATTATTAATATAGTAATAATTTTTATTCTTTTAATCCGTCGGGCTTTTTCGTACAATACCTTTGGAACATATTTCGTCACTATAGGTGATTGAAGAAATTAACCATTTATATTAATATAAAGTAAAGAAATTTATATAGGTAGGAATTGACATGGATAGAATAGCATTATCGAAATTAATCGGGGCAAATATCCGCAAGTACAGGGTACAAAGAGATGTGAGTCAGGAGCATTTGGCATTGGAATCAGGCATTCATCCCGCGTATATCAGCAAGCTGGAACGCGGCGAAAAGTGCCCGACCATTGACACGCTGTACAGGCTTGCGCGCGCGTTGGGTATTCCAATTTACAAGCTGATTGACATTGACGGCGACATCGACAATATCTCCGATACCGCTTACAAAATTCAAAAATCAATCAGCGATTTGAATCCCGACCAGCAAAACCGGGTTGCAGACTTAATTGATGAGATTGTAGACCTCATAAAGTAACGCTCTGAAAAGAGCGTTTTCTTTTTTGTCTCTTTTCTTTTCAATGATTTTATGCTATACTTTTAGGGCAAACATCAATCTATATCTTTAGAGCTTAATCGGGAGGGAATATGAAAAGCGCATTGATTACCGGCGCAAGCGGAGGCATCGGCTCCGCCCTTTGTCGTGCATTTGCAGCAGAAGGATATGCAGTGGCCATTCACTATCACGCAAAAAAGCAGGAGGCGGCGCTTCTCGCACGCGACATTCGGGATAATTTTGGCGTTAACGCGCAAATCTTTTACGCCGACGTCGCTGACTGTCAATCTGTCAACGCCTTGTTTGACGCTGTAGAAAAGGAAATGGGCACTGTTGACGTGCTCATCAACAACGCGGGCATTGCGCAGCAAAAGCTTTTCACCGACATCACGCCGGAGGAGTGGCGCGCTATGACGGCGACTAACCTGGACGGCGTGTTCTATTGCTGCCAACAGGCATTGAAGCGGTTCATGCTGCCGCGCCACAGCGGCGTCATCTGCAACATCAGCTCCATGTGGGGGCAGGTGGGCGCCAGTTGCGAGGTTCACTACAGCGCCGCCAAGGCAGGCGTCATCGGACTGACAAAGGCGCTCGCCAAGGAAGTGGGGCTGTCGGGCGTGCGCGTGAATTGCATCGCACCGGGGGTCATCATGACCGATATGATGAAGGGCTTTGACGAACAGACGCTTCGCGCGCTTCGGGATGAGACACCGCTCAACGTGCTGGGCACATCGAAGGACGTAGCGGACGCGGCGGTGTTCCTGTGCAGCGACAAGGCGCGGTTCATAACGGGACAGATATTGGGTGTGAACGGCGGTTTTGTTATTTGATATTATTCCAAATGAAACAAGGGCGTGCGGTTACCCGTCACGTCCCTGTGATTTTTAAACTTTTCAGCCTTTCAGCCTTGAAGCGGAAATAACGTTGCGCTAAGCGGCGCAGTCATTATTTAATCTCAACCTCAGCGCCGGCAGCCTCGAGCTTCTCCTTAACAGCGTTAGCCTCGTCCTCGGAAACCTGCTCTTTAACAGCCTTGGGAGCTCCGTCTACGAGAGCCTTCGCTTCCTTCAGACCCAGACCGGTGATCTCGCGGACAACCTTGATAACGCCGATCTTGCTGGAGCCTGCGCTCTTCAGGATAACGTCGAACTCAGTCTGAACGGCAGCAGCAGCAGCGCCTTCGGTGGGAGCAGCAACTGCAACAGCAGCAGCAGCGGATACGCCAAATTCATCCTCAACAGCGTGAACAAGCTCGGAGAGCTCGAGAACGGTGAGGCCTTTTAATTCTTCAATAATAGCAGTAATTTTCTCAGATGCCATTGTGATTTACCTCCAATATTTAACGTCATATTTTTCATTCAGTGCAGCAACGGCTTACTCTGCTGCGGGAGCCTCCTCTGCGGGAGCAGCTTCTGCGTCCTTCTTGGCGAGGCAGGCGTCGAAGCCGCCCTCGTCAACAACAGCCTGGATCACGCGCGCAAACGCAGCGATGGGAGCCTGGAACGCACCGAGAACGTTCGCGAGAAGAACGTCTCTGGTCGGGAGCTTGGAGAGAGCTGTAATGGTATCCATATCCACAACAGCACCGTCGAGGTAGCCCGACTTTACCTTGAAGTTTTCGTGATCCTTTGCGTACTTGCAAAGAATACGCGCGGCGGCAGCGTACTCGCTGTCGCTGGTTGCAAGAGCGGTGGTACCCTCGAGAACGGGCTTCAGGTCCTCCAGACCTGCTTCGTCACACGCACGGGAGAGAAGGGTGTTCTTAACAACGGTGTATTTTACGTCGTTTTCACGCAGCTCTTTTCTGAGCTTGGTGTCATCCTCGGTGTTGATGCCCTTGTAGCTGACAACAACGCCGGTGATCGAGCTCTTGAGTCTTTCGGAAAGCTCCGCAACGATCGCCTTTTTTTGCTCTAAAACGCTTTGACTTGGCAAAAGTTTCACCTCCGAAAAAATGTTTTTCGCAGTTCAAAAAAACGCCGCCCGAGTGTTCCTCGGACGGCAGCAAAATACAATCAATACAATTGCATCTTCCTCGGCAGGCGGTTTCCCTTTACGCTTTCGCACCTGCTGTCTTTAGAACAGCATTTATATTTTCAACGCTTTCGCGTCAAAAACCTATTTTATTTGTCCCTCAGCTTATACGCTGAACTTGGTGGGATTCAGACGAACGCTGGGTCCCATTGTCGAGGTAACCGCTACGGAGCGGACATACTGTCCCTTTGCCGCGGCGGGCTTAGCCTTGACGATAGCATCCATCAGGGTGTCAAGGTTCTCGGCGAGCTTGTCAACGCCGAAGCTTACCTTGCCGATGGGGCAGTGGATGATGTTGGTCTTGTCGAGACGGTACTCGATCTTACCTGCCTTGGCTTCCTTGATAGCCTTGGCGATATCGGGGGTAACGGTACCCGCCTTGGGGTTAGGCATCAAGCCTCTCGGACCGAGGATACGGCCCAGACGACCTACCAGACCCATGCAGTCGGGTGTGGTGATGAGTACGTCGAAGTCCATCCAGTTCTCCTGCTGGATCTTCGCGGTCATGTCCTCAGCGCCTACGTAATCGGCGCCCGCCTCTCTTGCAAGCTCCTCGTTGGGTCCCTTGCAGATAGCTAAAACGCGGAC
>ONEN01000074.1:0-2098 GCA_900316815.1 uncultured Eubacteriales bacterium
TGATGGTGGTGATGGTGATGATGACCGTGGTGGCCGTGTTCCTCATGCTCCTCGTCATGGTCGTGTTCATCATGGTGATGGTGCTCATGCTCGTCGTGATCATCATGATCGTGGTCATCGTGGTGATGGTGCTCATGCTCGTCATGATCGTCGTCATCCTCGTGCATGTTTTCGGAGTTCTCACCCTCCATTTCCATTGCCTTGACCCAGCCGGCGCTCTGCATGATTTTGCGCATATCGAAGTTGTTGGTGGCAAGCACCTCGGCAACGTCTACCTTGCCGTAGTTGGTTTCAATGATTTTGGCTTCGGGCTGCAGCGCCTTGATTACCTCCAGCACGGCCTTCTTTTCCTCGGGAGTGACCAGATCTACCTTGTTCAGAATGATGGTGGTGCAGTATTCGATCTGCTGGATCAGCAGATTTTCGATGTCCTCTTCGTCGAGGTCGTCTTTGAGCAGCGAACGTCCCGCGCCGAATTCATCCGCCATTCTCTTGGCGTCCACAATGGTGGTGATGCTGTCGAGGCAGGCGACGGCAGGCAGATTAGCCTGCTTCTGGGTGCCGTCAAGCATACAGATGGAGCCGGCGATGGGGCCCGGCTCGCAGATGCCGGAGGCTTCAATCAGGATATAGTCAAAGCGCTTGGATCTGGCAAGCTCGATGATCTGCTTCATCAGATCCACCTTCAGGGTGCAGCAGATGCAGCCGTTTTGCAGGGGGACGAGGTTATCGTCTTTCTGAGTGACGGCGCCGCCCTTGGCAATCAGGGAAGCGTCAATATTGACTTCGCCGATATCGTTGACGATGACGGCCACCTTATAGCCCTGCTGATTGGCGAGGATATGGTTTAAAACGGTGGTCTTGCCCGCGCCCAGATAACCTGTGAGCAGGGAAACGGGAACAAGCTTTTGTTTTTTCTTCTTGAACATTACAATGCCTCCTAAAATTACTCACCCAATATCATACCCCCAAACGTCGGGAATTGCAAGAGCGGCGGTCAATATTTTTGCCAAATATCGAAAAAACCGCGGCAAAACCGCGGTTTTTCATACTGATTATGAGGTTGAGGCGGGAAAAATCCCGCATTGTGTCAGCGCAGCTTTTTAAAAAATCGCTTCAAAATATCCGCGCATTCCTCCTGCATAATGCCGCCCTCGTGTCGGGGTTTAAAGCCGAACGGCATTTCAAACAGGTTGGTGACGGTGCCGCAGGCGCCGTTTTTAAAATCATAGGCGCCGAAATACACTTCGGGAATATGGGCGTTGAGTATGGCGCCCGCGCACATGGGACAGGGCTCCAGCGTGACATACAGCTCACAGTTCCACAGCCGCCAGCCGCCCAAAGCGGTACAGGCGTTGTTGATCGCGTCTATTTCCGCGTGGAAGAGGGCGTTTTTCTTTTTTTCGCGCCGGTTCCTGCCCGTTGCGATAATCTCGCCGTTTCTTACGATGACTGCTCCCACGGGGACCTCGCCGTCGTCAAACGCCTCCTGTGCCAGCTCCAGCGCCTTTTCCATATAATATGTCTTTTCCAAACGGTTACCTCAACAGCTTTGTGAGAAAATCCTCAGGGAGGAGGTTGATTATCATTTCAGCCGTAAACACCGACAGCGAGATGATAATGCCCACCGAGGTGAAGCAGGCGACAAATTTTTGCTTGAGCGTGAGCAGGCTGCCTGTTGCAGCAAACTCGCCTTCCTTGCCGTTCAGCTTGAAAAATTCGGGCTGACGGTTAATAAGATAGATATAGGAAAGAATGCCGAGAACCGCGAACATGGCAATAATGCCGACGCGGATGGCGGTGACGGTGTTGTCGTCCAGTCCCAGATTGGAACCGGCTATATCGGTGACGACCGCGTAGAAATTGTTGGCAAAGTGGACGAGCACAGAGGGAATAATGGAATTGACCTTGCAGTCCATATAAGCGAAAATCAAGCCCAGCAGAAAAGCAAAAATGATTTGCGTGGTATTGCCGTGCATGGCGCCGAACATGACCGCCGAGGTGACAATGGCAAAGGCGTCGCCGTATTTGCGCATGATATTCATGAAAACGCCGCGGAATGCCAGTTCCTCGGAGAGGGCGGGGATAACCGCAGTGG
>ONEN01000074.1:2104-10216 GCA_900316815.1 uncultured Eubacteriales bacterium
GTGGAAACCACATAGAGAATGATTTCCGGCACCGATTTGGTGGGTGTGGTTTGGGAAACCGTGTTTTCAAGATGAAATATGGAAATGTTCTGATCAAAAAGTCCCGCCAGCACATTAGCCAGCATAGCGGCTCCCATTCCCGCAAATAGCATGGGGATGAGGAGCGAGGGCTTCACATGACTCCTGGTAAGGTGGCTGCTCAGGCGTTTTCGCGAAAGAATGCGGTAAAACAACACGGCTGTCATGGCGGAAGCAATGCTTACAATGATTTGAAGCACAAAGATAAGGGAGGTTTGGTTTTCCTCGGTGACGATTTGTGCGGTGGAGAGCATGTGACTGATAAGGATGGCGGAAACCTGCATAATCAGGAAAAACGCCAGCACAAAAAAGCCTAAGCCGTTAGAGGTTTTTCGCAGCTCACGCCGTTCCAGCTGTTCGGGTGTGAACTGCGGCGCGGGCGGATAGGGCGAATAGGGCGGGTATGGTTGGTAGGGCGCGTAATGCGCGGGAGGCATTTGCTGATAGTTATAGTTTTGCATATACATCACTCCGAGTCCATTGTAACATAATAATATTCAGTTTTCAAGACAAAATAGTGCTGAGGGCGTCTTGTTTACAAGAATGTAAATTGACAAAGAGCTGTTTTGGTGGTAGAGTTGAAACTAGGTAATTGTGTGTTGCGATGAAAGGCTGTCTGCTGCCTGAAAAGCGGCAAGCCCTCGGTATGATAAGGAGACTATGTGTGATGATTACAGCAATGTTGTTCGCGGGAGGAAGCGGCGTCCGGATGGAGTCGTCCGACCTGCCCAAGCAGTTTTTGGAGGTCGGCGGCAAGCCGATCATTATCCATACCATGGAACATTTCTCCAAGCATCCGATGGTAGACGCGATCGTGGTCGCCTGCAAAGAGGACTGGATCGATTACCTCAGACAATTGGTGGCGCGGTTTAACGTGCAGAAGGTCAGGGCGATTGTGCCCGGCGGTCCCAACGGCTTCGACTCCATTCATAACGGCGTTGTGGCGACAGCGGAATTCTCGCTGAACGGCGAAGACCTGATTTTGATTTGCGACGGCGTGCGTCCCATGCTGTCCGAGAAGCTGATCACCGATTGCATCGAGCACACAAAAAAATATAAAACAGCCGTTCCTGTCACGCCGAGTATCGACTCTCTGCTCTACAGCACCGACGGCGAGACCTGCGGCAAGAGCTACGCGCGCAACACGATGTTTATCACACAGGCACCGCAGGGCTACACAATGGAGCGCATTTTGTGGGCGCACAGCGAGGCGTACCGGCGCGGCATCCTCAACCCCGTGTCTTCCAGCGAGCTGTTTATCGAACTGGGGGAGAAGGTGCATATTTTCAGAGGAGAGCGCTTTAATATCAAGGTGACAACCCCCGAAGACCTGATCACCCTGCGCGCGCAGTTCTATTATGAAAATTACAAGAGATTTGCCAAGGAAGAGCTGCAATATGGAATATAAAGTGAAGGACTGTGTAAAGAAAAGCGTTTACAGTGATCTGCTCGAGATAGCGGACTCACACGCCGACTTTGCGCAGATGAAAAACGCAACGGTTTTAATAACGGGCGCCGCGGGCTTTATCGGGTATTATCTCACGGGCGCGCTGCTGCTGCGCAATGACCTGTACGGCGATGATCTCCGTGTGCAGGCGCTGGTGCGCAACCGCGAAAAAGCGGAGGCGAAGTTCGGGAAGCTTCTCAAACGCGGCGATCTCACGCTGTGTGTGCAGGACGTCACCGATCCGATTGCGGCGCAGAGAGCGGATTATATCATCCACGCGGCAAGTCAGGCGAGTAATATACAGTTTGAGACCGACCCTGTCGGCACCATCAACGCCAATCTGACGGGAACCGCCAACGTGCTCGCCTTTGCGCGGGAGAGCGGCGCGCGCTCAACACTGATCGTGTCCAGCCTGAAGGTGTACGGCGTCCTGTACGGCGATAAGTCCTCTATCAGCGAGGAGGACAACGGCTATATCGACTTTACCTCTTACAAAAACTGCTACGCGATGGGCAAGCGCGCTTCCGAGACCCTCGCGGCAAGCTATTACAATGAATACGGGCTGCCCGTCAAGCTGGCACGACCGAGCTATATATACGGCGCAAGCTCGCTGAATGACGACCGCGTGTGGGCGCAGTTTATTGCCAACGCGGTGCGCGGCGAGGATATCCTGCTGAAATCAAACGGCGCGGCAAGGCGGTCGTTTTGCTATGTCAGCGACACGGCGGCGGCGCTGCTGCATATTCTCATCGGAGGAGAGAATGCCGTGCCTTACAATATCGCCTATGAGCGTTCGGACACGACCATCCGCGGCTTTGCCGAAAAGGCGTGCGAGGTGTTTCCGGAAAAGCATATGAAGCTGTCCTTCGCCAATCCTGCAGATGAGACGCTGCCCGAGGAGCTGCACACGCCGCTGCGGCAGGTGCCGGAGGTTCTTAACAGCGGCAGACTGCGCGCGCTCGGTTGGGAGCCGAAGGTTGATTTGGCGGAGGGCATCCGCCGTTCCGTTTGCATACTGACGGAAGAAGGTCCCTGAGGCGGAAACGGCGGAAGGTGTCAAAATTGTCGTTTCCTTGACAATGTGCGGGCAAATGTGTTATTATATACTGAAAATGGTTGAAACAGAATGATTGACATACAAGCAAAGAAGGAGACGGGATTACATGAATACCGCGATTATTCTTGCAGGCGGCGTTGGGAGCCGGATGGGACTTGACTGCCCCAAGCAGTTTTTAATGGTGCAGGAAAAGCCGATTATTTCTTATTGCTTCGATATTTTCCAGAAGCATCGTGAAATAGATAAAATGGTTGTGGTGGTCTGCGAACAGTGGCAGCCGTTTGTGGAGGAATACGCCTCCAAATACGGCGTGAGCAAAATTTGCGGCTATGCGCCCGCGGGCGAATCGCGCCAGCATTCAATCTATAACGGACTCAAGTGCATTGCCGCCAACTGTCCCGACACCGATATTGTGATTGTACATGACGCGGCGCGTCCGCTCACCTCTGATGAGATCATCTCGGCGTGCGTGCAGGGCGCGACAGAGTACGACGGCGCGATGCCCGTTATTTCCGTTAAGGATACCGTTTATCAGAGCAGGGACGGTCAGTCGATCGACTGCCTGCTGAAGCGCAGCGAGCTGTTTGCGGGACAGGCGCCCGAGAGCTTCAAATTTAAGCGCTATTATGAAATACATAACGAGGTCACGGATGAAGAAATTGCCTCCACGGCGGGCAGCAGCGAAATCGCCTACCGCCACGGCATGGAGATACGCATGGTAAAGGGAAGCGAACGCAACCTGAAAATCACCACGATTGAAGATCTGGAAACATTTGAGACGATTCTGAAAGGCGGGGTCTGAGATGGAAACCATGAAAGCGAGAGTATTAAGAGAAGTCGGCAACCTGGAATACTGCGACTATCCTATGCCTGAGGTAAAACCCGACGAGGTGCTGTTCCGCGTGCGCGCCTGCGGCGTGTGCGGCTCGGATATTCCGCGCATCTTTGTCAACGGTACCTATCATTTTCCCACTATTCCCGGACATGAGTTTGCCGGTGAGGTCGCGGCTGTCGGCGATGAAAAAAATAAGGATTTAATCGGCATGAGAGCCACGGTGTTCCCGCTGATTCCCTGCAAGCGCTGCGAGAACTGCAACAACGGCAGCTATGAAATGTGCAGCGGCTACGATTATCTCGGCTCGCGCAGCGACGGCGCCTATGCGCAGTATGTGCGCGTTCCCGTCTGGAACCTGGTTCCCATTCCCGACAATGTCAGCTTCGAGGTGGCTGCCATGACAGAGCCCTGTGCCGTCGCGCTGCACGCACTCAGACGCGCGCAGATTGAAGTGGGCGACAACGTTGTCATCTACGGACCGGGCACCATCGGTATGCTGATAGCGCAGTGGGCGAGAGCCTGGGGCGCGCGGGTGCTGTTGGTCGGCACCGATGTGAACAACTGGGACTTCATTGAGTCGCTCGGCTTTACGGAATACTGCAATTCCTCGCGTGAAAACGCGATTGAATGGGTGAAAAAGATGACCAAAGGCGTCGGCGCCGACGTCGCGATAGAAGCGGTGGGCATTCCGCTGACCGCGTGCAACTGTCTGGAATCGGCTGCCTCGGGCGGCAAGGTGATTTTTGTGGGCAATCCCCACGGCGACTTCACCTTCCCGCAGAACACCTATTGGCAGATTCTCAGAAAGCAGCTATCGATTTTCGGCACATGGAATTCGAGCTACAGCGAGACCCATAAGAGCGACTGGAACCTGGTGGTAGACGCTTTGTCCAAGGGCACCATCAATGCCGAAAAGCTGATTACGCACCGCTTCACCCTTGCAGACATGGACGGGGGTCTGGATATTATGAAGAATAATACGGAATTTTTTGCTAAGGTTATGGTTATTACCGATAAGGAGTCACTATGAGAGGAATGCTGTCTCCGTCGCTGATGTGCGCGGATGTGCTGAATTTGCAGAGCGAGCTGACCGTTTTGGATGAAATGGGTGTGGATTACATTCACCTTGATTTCATGGACAATCACTTTGTCCCCAATCTGACGCTGAGCCCCGAGGCCATCAAGGCGACAAAGAGCGTGCTCAGGCACATGAAAAGGGACATTCACATAATGGCGTTTGAGCCGCAGCAGTATTTTGACCGCATGGATATCGGCGAAGGCGATATTGTCGCCGTTCACTATGAGGCATGTGACGACCTCGGCGCGGTGATTGAAGAAATCCGCCGCCGCGGGGCGTCCCCGTCCATTGCCATCAGCCCCGACACCAAGTCCGAGGTATTGGCCGATTGGTTGGACAAGGTTGACGGTGTGATTGTCATGACCGTTTACCCGGGATTTGCCGGCCGTCCGATCGTAGAGGGCAGCCTGCAAAAACTGGCGGCGGTCAGGAAGATGATCGACGAAAGCGGCTGCAAGGTGCTGCTGGAGGTGGACGGTCATGTCAGCTGGGAGCTTTGCGCCGAGATGCGCGCCTGCGGAGCCGATCTGTTTGTGGCGGGCTCCTCCTCGCTGTATCAGAAAGGGCTGGACATCCGCGAGGCAGTGACCAGGATGACCGAGCTGGTCAGATAAGAATAATTAATCATTGGGGTGTAGTTTGTGGAGTACAATATAGAAGTCAAAGAGCTGCTGCTCGAAGAAGACAGACTGACGCTCACCGTCATGGGTACCGTAACGGATGATATTATCAATTCACACTTTGTTTCGAAACCGAAGGTGATTTTGCACTTCATCAATAAAAAGGAAGACAGGCGCATTCCGCTGGTGTTGTCCAACGTGATTCATACGCAGGGAAAATGCTATTTCTCGGGCAGGTACACCTACCGTTTGGATTTGCTTTTCTGGAAAACGCGCGAAGAGTTTCTGCCCTTTGATTTGTACGTTAACTTCGGCTTTGTGGATTATTACGAGGAAAAGATTGACGTTGATCTCAAGCCTGAACAGATACAGGTTGATAACCGAAAGTTCCGCTACAAATACAAGCGCAATCACTATACCTTCAAGCCGGATAAGAAGGCGATTTTATGTTCTCCGTTCCGCCGGTTTGTAGTAAAGCTCTTTAACATGCTGCTGAAAGTCGCGGAGTATCTGATCGCGATTGCCATGCTGCCGCTGTTCTTCATAGACGCGCTCCTGCATGTTTCGGGCGTGATGCGGATGCCGGCGCGGTTCAATGACGCAAGTCATTCCAAGCGCTTTCTGGCATTTATGCTCTGGCGCTTTTCCGATGTGTCCACCTGCAAGGTGTCTCTCTGGACGTTCAAGCGCTGGCTGTTTGTCCGCAGCTTTGGCTTTTTCAAGCGCTTTCGCAAGGTTAAGAAAAACAAAATCACCTTCATTTCGCTGAGAAGAAGCGATATTACAGGCAACTTTGCTTTTGTTTACGATAAAATCAAGGACGACAAGGGTCTGGACATTCACTTTATTCTGAACGATCACACCATCTCTTTTATGACCGTTAAGGAAATATTTGACTTTACCAAGTCCTGTGCGACCAGTAAAATCGTGGTGCTGGATGAGTTTACGCCGATGATCCATTATATCTGTCTGCGCAAGGAAACCAAGCTGGTTCAGCTCTGGCACGCCTGCGGCGCGTTCAAGACCTTCGGCTTTACGCGTCTTTCCAAGCCCAAGGGCTCACCGCAGACGACCAATAATCACAGAAGCTACGATTATGTGACGGTAAGCTCCACCTTCTGCAAGAAATGCCATTCCGAGGGCTTTGGTATCGCCACTGATAACGTAGTGGCAACGGGTATTCCGAGAACCGATGTGTTCTTCGACGAGGCATACAAGAAGCAGGCGCAGGAAAAGTTCTACAGCGCGCACCCCGATTTCAAAAACAAAAAAATCATTCTTTTTGCGCCCACCTTCCGCGGCACCGTCAAGGAGACCGCTTTCTATCCCACCGAGATGTTCGACATCAAGGCGGTGTGCGACAGTATTCCCGACGACTACGTTATCATCGTGAAGCATCATCCCTTCGTCAGAGATGAGCAGCCCATTCCGGCTGAGTACCGCGACAGGGTGATCGACCTTTCCGCCGAGTCGGAGCTCAATGACCTGCTCTTTATCACCGATGTGATCATCACCGACTATTCCTCGCTGGTGTTTGAGGCGTCGCTGCTGAGCATTCCGATGATCTTCTACGCGTTTGACCTGGAGAAATATATCAACGAGCGCGATTTCTATTTTGATTTCAAGCAGTATGTTCCGGGTAAGATCGTCTACTCGCTGGATGAGCTGACCGACGCGATCAACAAAGAGGACTTCTGCACCGAGAGAATTTCTCCCTTTGCGGATATTTTCTTTGATAACCGCGACGGCAAGGCGACCGACAGGGTTGTAAAGCTACTCTACGATAATTTGAAATAATGATAAAACGGTACTTGACAAAAGTGCCGTTTTGTTGTATAATACCTAGGAAAAATAAAGCAAAGCGGAAATGCTTTCACCTGTGGGGTGTCGTCTGCACGGGTCAATACCAAAATGTTTGAGTATTGTTGTGCGGACGGAGTATTTCTGTCCGCATTATTTATTATTGTGCTTTGGAGGTGCTCAATCATCGGCAAGAAAGAACAAAACACTCAGATCAATGAGGAAATTCGTGACAAAGAGCTGAGAGTAATCGGCTCGGACGGCCAGCAACTCGGTATTATGTCTGCCAGGGACGCGTTGAACATCGCTGAGCAGAAGAATCTTGACTTGGTCAAGATCGCTCCTCAGGCGAAACCGCCCGTCTGCAAAATTATGGACTACGGCAAATATCGCTTTGAACAGGCAAAGAGAGAAAAGGAAGCCAGAAAAAATCAGCATGTTGTGGAAATCAAGGAAGTAAGGCTGTCGCTCAACATCGACACCCACGACTTCAACACGAAGCTGAACAACGCTCTCAAGTTTATTAAGCACGGCGATAAGGTCAAGGTGTCTATCCGCTTCCGCGGACGTGAAATGGGTCATCCCGAGATTGGTCTGGACACAATGAAGCGTTTTGCCGAGGCGTGTTCAGAGGTGGCGGTCATTGAAAAGCCCGCCAAGCTGGAAGGTCGCAATATGTTGATGTTTCTTGCGCCAAAGCCTAACAAGTAATTCATTAAGGAGGATATAAATTATGCCTAAAATTAAAACACATAGCGGTGCCAAAAAGCGTTTTAAACTCTCTAAGAACGGAAAGGTTATTCGTGCACACGCCAACAAGAGCCACATCCTGAACAAAAAGACCAGAAAGCGCAAAAGAGGACTTCGTCAGACAGTTGTTGCGGACGTTACCAATACGCCTCAGATTAAGCGCCTGATTCCCTATAAATAATCAACGCTTGTCACACTTAATTCAACATATCGGAGGTAATATAGAATGGCACGAGTAAAAGGTGCGATGATGACTCGCAAAAGAAGAAAGAAAGTATTAAAGCTTGCCAAGGGTTACTGGGGTGCGAAATCCAAGCACTTCAAGATGGCGAAGCAGGCTGTTATGAAGAGCGGCAACTACGCTTATATCGGCCGCAAGCAGAGAAAGAGAGATTTCCGCCGCCTGTGGATTACCCGTATTTCCGCTGCCTGCAAGGCTAACGGCAC
>ONEN01000069.1 GCA_900316815.1 uncultured Eubacteriales bacterium
CATGCCGCCCAGGGGGCTGTCGTCCTTATAATCCGCGGGAGAAACGCTCACAAGCAGCGCCGCGTTGGAATTGACCTCGTCCCGCGCGAAGGCGCTCATGCCGTTGGTGCAGAGTCTGCCGCTCTCGCTGGAGGCGTTGACGACCCTGCCGCCGGGGCACATGCAGAAGGTGTAGGCGCCTCTGCCGTTGGCGGTGGTGACGTTGAGCTTATAGGGCGCAGCGCCGAGGGCTTCGTGTCCCGCGAGGCTGCCGTACTGGGCGCGGTCAATGCGCTCGCGCAGGTGCTCGATACGCGCGCCGACGGAAAAAGGCTTTGCTTCCATGGGCAGCCCCAGGCGGTGGAGCAGCTCAAAGGTGTCGCGCGCGCTGTGTCCCACGGCGAGGATGACGCTGTCCGTTTCGATGGTTTCCTGCTTGCCGCAGCGCTCCGTCACGGCTCCCCGTATTCGGCTGTCCCTGATGACAAAGCCTGTCAGCTTTGTTTCAAACAGCACGCTGCCGCCGAGGGAGAGAATTTCCTCGCGGATGCTTTTGACCACATGGCGCAGGTTATCGGTGCCGATATGCGGCTTGGCGTTCCACAGGATTTCCCCGGGCGCGCCGTGGGCGACAAATTCCTCCAGCACCTTGCGCTGACGGCTGTCCTTGGTGCCCGTGTTGAGCTTGCCGTCCGAGAAGGTGCCTGCGCCGCCCTCGCCGAACTGTACGTTAGAGGTCTCGTCAAGGGCGCCGTCCGTCCAGAACCGCTGCACATCGGCGGTGCGGCGGTCAACGTCCCTGCCGCGCTCTATCACGATCGGGCGCGCGCCGCTCTGCGCCAGCACCAGCGCCGCGAACATGCCGGCGGGACCGAAGCCGACTACCACGGGACGGGCGCCGCCGTTCCAGCGCGGTATTTCATAGCGGTAGGGGACTGCCTTGGCGGCGTTCCTTGCCTTTTTCAGGACGGCGTCCTCGTTCATCAGCAGCGACGCGTCGAGCGTGCAGGTGAAGCGTATCTGATCCTTTTTCCGCGCGTCCACGGAGCGGCGGAACAGGCTGACGCGGCGAATCGCCTTGGGGTCGATCCGCAGCTCCTTTGCCGCCTCCTTTTTCAATGTGTTGTCGTCATAGTCGAGGGGGATGCTGACGTTGTTGATCCGTATCATAAATTCTCTCCTGCCACAATACCGCTTGCGAACGCGAAGTGAAGGTTGTAGCCGCCGCATTCGCCGCAGAGGTCAATCGCTTCGCCGCAGATGAATAAGCCCTGCTGTTTTTTGCTGCGCATGGTGCGCGCGTCGATTTCGCTTCCGTGAACGCCGCCCAGACACGCCTGCGCACGGTCAAAGTCGGCGCTGCCGCTGACGGGGAAGGTCATTCCCTTGGCGAGCCGCGCCGCTTCGCGCAGCTCCCTGTCCGCAAGCGCGGAGCAGGGGCGCGAAAAGCCCGTTATCCCCGCGGATTTCATCACCGCCTGCGCGATGCGCTTTTGCAGGATGCCCGTGAAAAGATTGTCGGCGCTCTGAGCGGAAAATCGCTCTTTATTCTCTGTTAGAATATGACTTAATTCCTTTTCGGAAATTTCCGGCAGCAGATCCGCTTTGACCACATCGCCCGCGCGGGAGCAGAGCGAGAGGTTGAACACGCAGATGCCCGAGAGGTTGTCCTCGTTGAACTGCACCTCGCCGCGCTCCGTTTTGATAACGCTGCCGCCGCGCATAAGCGTCACCTCCGCCTGTGCGCGCAGACCCTTGAGCGCTTTGAGCACCTCGGAGCGCGTTTTAAGCGGACAGAGCGCGGGCGCGAAGGGAACGACGCGGTGCCCGAAGTTGCGGAGCATATCCGCCGCGCTGCCGCTGCCGCCCAGCTTGGGCGCCGCCTTGGAGCCAGCGGCTATCACCAGCTCGTCGGCTGTAAAGGTGTGCTCCGTGGTGGTGACGGTGAAGCGCCCCTGCTTTCGGACGCTTTTGACTGTCTGTGAGCAGAACAGCGGAACGGCGAGCGCCTCGCAGTTGAAGCGCAGCACGTCGAGCACCGCCGCCGCCTGACGGCAGAGCGGATAATACCGTCCCTCGCCGTCCTTTGCGGTGAGCAGTCCGAGGGAGCGAAAATACTCCAGCAGCCGCGCGGCGTCAAAGCGTTCCAGCATAACGCGGCTCTGTGCGCGGAAGCTCCCCGCATAGTGCGCCGCGCTGATGCGGTCGTGGGTGAGGTTGCACCTGCCGTTTCCGGTGGCGAGCAGCTTTTTGCCCACGCGGTCGTTTTTCTCAATGACGGCGACGCGCAGGTGCGGCTTCGCCCGTTTGGCGGCAATGGCGCACAGCAGACCCGACGCGCCGCCGCCCAGAATGATAGCGTCAAAATGATGTGTCATGGCAACTCCTGTTCGTTTTGCTAAAAAACAAAGGCAGCCCGGGGCTGCCCTGTCATAATCGTTATTAACCCTTGGGAGCCAGCAGGAAACTGAGACCGCCGAAAACGCCCATGCTTGCGAGACCCATGATGACGCCCGCAATCACGACGCCGCACATAACCGCGATGACGCTCTTCTTAAAGCCCATGTCCAGAAAGCTTGCCGCCAGCGTACCTGTCCAGGCGCCCGTGCCGGGAAGCGGAATGCCTACGAACAGCATCAGCGCGATAAACAAGCCTCTGCCCGCCTTCGCCTGCAGCTTTCGGCCGCCCTTTTCGCCCTTTTTCAGGCACCAGGTAAAGAATTTTCCGATGTATTTTTTGTCCTTGCCCCAGAGCAGCACCTTTCTTGCGAAGAAGTAGATGAGGGGAACGGGCAGCATGTTTCCGATGATGCAGATAATGTACGCCCACACCATATTGAGGTTCATGCCGACGGCAATGGGAATCGCGCCTCTCAGCTCGACGATCGGAACCATGGAGATCAAAAATACAATTAAGTAACCCATTAATGCAATACGCTCCTTACGAAATATTCATATGTCTTTTGAATCCAAAACAGTATAGCAGAAAACATCCGATTTTTCAATACGCTGTCTGCATGTTTCCGTAAAAAATCAACAACGATGGGGAAACGGCTGATTTTTTCATTGACATTGCCTATATTTGTTGTAAAATAGAAGGCGTATGAGGTGATGTGATGTTTGAAAAACGAGCCTCTAAAAGGTTCACGGTACTGTTTTTTATTCTGTCTGCGCTGATGATGCTATTGATCTGGTCGCAGGCCTGCCTGCCCGCGGATTTGTCTGCGGAGGAGAGCGCGGGCGTCATGTATTTGCTCAGCCGCTTTTTCAGCCTGTTCGGCTGGGGAGAGGTGCTGACGCAGCATACCCTGCGCAAGATCGCGCATTATTCGGAGTTCGCCGTTCTGGGCGGTCTGCTGACGAGCTGCGCCTACAGCTTTGATAGGCTCAAGCCCTGCCGTTTTGCCGTTCCCGTGCTCTTTACGGGACTGCTCACGGCGTTTATTGACGAGACCATTCAGCTCTTTGTCAAGGGCAGGGCGGGCATGATCGCGGATGTGTGGATCGACTTCGGCGGCATGACGTCGGGCGCGCTGGTGATGCTGGCGTTCTACACGGTTTACAGGCGCAGAAAGCAGAAAAAAGAGAAGGATACACAGGAGGGCGTATGAAGAAGGAACAAACACCAATGAATAAGATGGGCACCATGCCCATGACGCGGCTGATTCTCACGATGTCGCTGCCTGCCATCTTTTCGATGACGATTCTGGCGATGTACAACGTGGTGGACAGCATCTTCATCAGCCGCTACGATATGGACGGTTTCACCGCCGTTTCCATTGCCTATCCGCTGCAGCTGCTGCTGATTTCCGCATCGGTGGGCACGGCGGTCGGCGTGAACTCGCTGGTGTCGCGCAAGCTGGGCGAGGAAAACTATGACCAGGCAAATTCCGCCGCGACGCACGGACTGGTGCTGTGCCTGTTTACCTACGCGTTCTTCCTGCTGCTGGGACTGTTCGGCGTGCGCCCGTTCATGGAGGCGTTCAGCGGCGGCAATGAGAGAGTGGTGGAGGCAGGCGTTTCCTATTTCCGCTGTGCGCTCTGTCTTTCGCTGTTCTCCATCATCCAGGTGATGATTGAAAAAACGCTGCAGGCGACGGGCAACATGATTTTTCCGATGCTCTTTCAGCTGCTGGGCGCTGTGGTGAATATCATTTTTGACCCGCTGCTGATTTTCGGAATCGGCATTTTTCCCGAGATGGGCGTGCTGGGCGCGGCTGTGGCTACGGTGTTCGGCCAGTTCTGCGGCATGGTGTTCGCGCTGATTATCCTGTTCTGCAGGAGTCACAAGGTGAAGATTCAGCTGAAGGGCTTCCGCTTCAACAGGATGACCGTCAAGCAGATCTACGCGGTCGGCTTCCCTGCTATCATTATGCAGAGCATCAGCGCGGTTATGATGCTTTGCCTCAACGCGATTTTCCAGGCGTACAATTCCATCGTGTCCATCGACGTATTCGGCATTTATTTCAAGCTGCAGAGCTTTGTGTTCATGCCCTGCTTCGGACTCAGCCAGGGCATCATGCCCATTGTCGGCTTCAACTACGGCGCGCGCAACAAGGAGCGCATGTATTCCGCCATCAAGCGCGGCGTGATCATCGCGGGCGGCATCATGCTGGTCGGCACCGTTCTTATGTGGACGATCCCCGATGTGATGATCTCGCTGTTCGGCAGCGAAACGAGCTTTACCGACGTTGATCCGCAGACGCTGCGGGAAACGGGCGAGTTCGCGTTCCGCATTATCAGCCTTTGCTTTGTGCCCGCCGCGGTGGGCATCACCCTCACCACCGTGTTCCAGGCGGTGGGCAAGGGCTTCCGCAGCCTGCTTATCTCCTTCTGCCGCCAGCTGATCATTCTGGCGCCGGTGGCGCTGCTGCTCTCGCTGACCGCAGGCGTCTGCAATGTCTGGTTCGCCTTTCCGATCGCGGAGGTCGGCGCGCTGGTGCTGGCGCTGACGTTTTTCTTTCAGCTGGTCAGAACGGATTTCAGTAAATTGCCATAATGTTTTGTCGCCTCCGTGCATATAGTGCATGGAGGTGATTGTTTTGGAGGAACGGATAGACGCCATCGCGTATGACGACGACTGGCAGGTCAGCGAGCCCGAGCCGGCGGTGCTCCGCGAGGCGGAGGAGGAAGAAGAGCAGGAGCTGCCGGGAATAGTACGGCCGCGCGCCGCGCCGCACCATCTGCTGCTCTCCATACAGCTTGTGACGTGTATATTACTGGCGGTCGTCGCCTTCGCGCTGAAAAATATCGGCGGCGAGGTTTACCGGACGGCGCGGGCGTGGTACTATGAACAGCTGAATGATACGGTGATTTTTGACGGCAGCCGCATAGCGGAGGAGCTGCTTCCCGCGGCGACGGCGGATGAAGCTTAGGCTGGGCGCTACGGAGCTGGAGCTGTCCTACACGCTGCTGTGCGCGGCGGCGGTGTGCGTGCTGTCGGGGCTGTGGAGCCGCTTTGTGTGGTGCGCCGCCGCTATCGCTATTCACGAGGGCGGCCACCTGCTGATGATGGCGTGCAGCGGATATTTCCCCAAAAGAATCAAAATTTCTCTGTTTGCCATTGACATCACCGACAGTGGCAGACAGCAGCGCAGCGCGCGGGAAAACCTGCGGATTATTTTTTTCGGTCCTTTTGCGAATTTTATTTGTTTTCTGCCGAGTTATCTGTTATACTTAAGAGGTATCGTGTCGATTCTTCCCTTCGCGGCGGCGAATTTGTCGGTGGGGCTGTTCAATCTGCTCCCCGTCATGTCGCTGGACGGCGGTCAGCTGCTGTATTTGCTGCTTTGCCGCCGCCTGCCGCACGAGAAAGCGGAAAAGGCGGTGGATGTGCTGACGTTCGCGCTGCTCCTCCCGCTTGCCGCGCTGGGGTTTTGGGTGCTGCTGGAATCGAAGCATAATTTTTCCCTGTTGTTTGTCTGCGCCTATCCGGTGCTGTCGCTGCTGCTGCGTGACAACAGGTACTACTGACGGAGGCTGCTATGGTTAGCAAGGAAGTTGAAAAGCTGCTGCTGCGCGTGCAGAAGCCCGGGCGCTATGTCGGCGGCGAGCTGAACGAAGTGATCAAAAATAAGCGGGAGGTGGAGGTGCGCTTTGCGTTCTGCTTTCCCGATACCTATGAGGTGGGCATGTCCCATCTGGGCATGAAGATACTCTACAGCCAATTTAACAGCGTGCCCTATATCTGGTGCGAGCGCGTGTTCGCGCCGTGGGTGGACATGGAGGACGAAATGCGCCGCCACCATATTCCGCTCTACGCGCTGGAGAGCGGCGACCCGCTGACGGCGTTTGATTTTATCGGCTTCACCCTGCAATATGAGCTGAGCTATTCCAACATGCTCAACATGCTGCAGCTCGGCGGCGTGCCGATCGAAACGGCGGCGCGCGGCGACGAGCTGAAAAACATCGTGGTGGCGGGCGGTCCCTGCGCCTGCAACCCCGAGCCGATAGCCGATTTTGTGGATTTGTTTTTCATCGGCGAGGGCGAGGAGGTTGACCTCGAGGTGATGGAGCTGTTCCGTCAGTGCAGGCGCGAGGGCGCGGGCAAGCGCGAGTTCCTGCGCCGCTGCGCTCAGATCGAGGGCGTGTATGTGCCCTCGCTCTATGAGGTCGCCTATAACGCGGACGGCACGATCCGGCGCTTTACGCCCAAGGACGGCGCGCCCGCGGTGATTCACAAGCGCCTGATGACCGACATGGACAAGTCCTATTACCCCGACAACTTTGTGGTGCCGCTGGTGGAGATCGTCCACGACCGCGCCGTGCAGGAGATTTTCCGCGGCTGTATCCGCGGCTGCCGCTTCTGTCAGGCGGGCTTCATCTACCGTCCCGTGCGCGAGAAGTCTCCCGAGACCATCGACGCCCAGTGCCGCGCGCTGTGCCGCAACACCGGCTATGACGAGGTGTCGCTCTCGTCCCTCAGCTCCAGCGATTACAGCCGGATCGTGCCGCTGCTCGAAAAGCTGACCGCGTGGACGGGCGAGGAAAAGGTGAGCATTTCGCTGCCCTCGCTGCGCGTGGACGGCTTCACCGACGAGATCATGAACAAAATCAAAACCGTGCGCAAAAGCGGACTGACCTTCGCTCCCGAGGCGGGCAGCCAGCGTATGCGCGACGTCATCAACAAGAATGTGCAGCACGACGAGCTGATGCAGACCTGCGCCACCGCCTTTGCGGGCGGCTGGACGACGGTGAAGCTCTACTTTATGATCGGTCTGCCCACCGAAACGATGGACGACGTGGCGGCCATCGCCCGTCTGGGACAGGATGTGGTGGATACCTACTACCACACGCCCGAACGCGCCAAGGGCAAGAGCGTGCGCGTCACCGTGTCGGCGTCCTCTTTTGTGCCCAAGCCCTTCACGCCGTTCCAGTGGGAGCCGCAGGACACCATTCCCGTGCTCCACGAGAAGCAGCGGCACATCAGGGAGAGCATTACCTCCAAGAAGATTCAGTTCAACTACCACGACGCGGACACCAGCTTTCTGGAAGCGGTATTCGCGCGCGGCGACCGCCGGCTGTGCCGCGTGATGGCGCTCGCCTGTGAGCGCGGCTTTCACTTTGACGGCTGGAACGACTGCTTCAGTCTGGAAAGGTGGCTCGGTCTGTTTGAGGAATGCGGCGTCGACCCCGCGTTTTACGCCAACCGCCGCAGAAGCTTTGACGAGCTGCTGCCGTGGGACCACATCGACTACGGTGTGGACAAGCGCTTTTTGATAAAGGAATGCCAAAAGGCATATAACAATACCACCACGCCGCACTGCCGTCAGCAGTGCTCGGGCTGCGGCGCGGCGAAATACGGAAAGGGTGTGTGCTTTGAAAAACGTCAGAATCTGGTTTAAAAAGGACTTTGAGTGCCGCTATATCTCTCATCTGGATCTGAACCGCACCATGCTGCGCGCCCTGCACAAGAGCAAGATCCCCATCTGGCACACCGAGGGCTTCAACCCGCACCCCTTCGCCACCTTTCCGCTGCCGCTGTCGCTCGGCTTCCGCGGCGTGAACGAGTGCATGGATGTGCGGCTCGAGGAGGATGATTTTTCTTTCGAGGAAATAACAGAGCGGCTGAACGCCTGTCTGCCGCGCGGTATCCGCGTGTTTGACGTCACCGAATCGGTGATGAAGGCGGGCCGGGTTGCCTTTGCGTCGTTCACGCTGCTGGTTTCCCTGCCGCAAAAGCCGTCGTCGCTTGTTTGCGAACAGCTGAACGGACTGCTGGCGCAGGACGCGATCGAGATAGAGAAAAAGTCCAAGCGGGGCATGAAAACCGTGGACATCCGCCCTGCCGTCAGGCAGTACAGCGTGACCGAGCTGTTCGACTGCGCCCGGCTGGACGTCGTGCTGTCCGCCGGCAGCAGCGACAACGTCAACCCGAATCTGCTGATTTCGGCGCTGGAAAAGCGCACGGGCGAGGTTT
>ONEN01000004.1 GCA_900316815.1 uncultured Eubacteriales bacterium
AACAACAGGGGCAAATACCTCGGCTTTACCGAAACAGGCACCACCTGCACAAGCGGCTCCGGAACCAATCCCACCGGCATCGACTACCTGGTTGAGCAGGGCATCAACTGCGTGCAGCTCATGCCCGTTTACGACTTCCAGTCCGTAGATGAAACCGCTCCCTCCCCCACCAACCGCAACTGGGGCTACGATCCGCAGAACTACAACGCGCCCGAAGGCTCCTACTCCTCCGACCCCTACGACGGCAACGTCAGAATCAGGGAGTTCAAGCAGATGATCCAGGCGCTCCATGACAGAGGCATTTCCGTCGTCATGGACGTGGTATACAACCACACCTTCAACACACAGTCCAGCTTTGAAAAGACGGCTCCCGGCTACTACTACCGCATGACCTCCTCCACCGAATACTCCAACGGTTCGGGCTGCGGCAACGAAACAGCCTCCGATAAGAAGATGTTCCGCAAATACATGGTCGAGTCCTGCCTCTACTGGATGGACGAGTACCACATCGACGGCTTCCGCTTCGACCTCATGGGTCTGCATGATGTAGCCACCATGAACGAGATCAGAAGCAACCTCGACAGCCACTACGCCGACGGCACCGGTCAGAAGGTTCTGATGTACGGTGAACCGTGGAGAGCGGCTCCCTCCTGCAACCCCGACGAGATCCTCAGCTGGGAAGGCACCGGCATCGCCCGCCTCGACGCCAGAGTTGGCGCGTTCGGCGACCAGTACCGCGACGGTATCAAGGGCGACACCGACAGCACCGGCACCGGCTTTGTACAGGGCAACACCGAAGCCAACGCCTATAAGATCGTTCAGGGCGTACAGGGCAACGTTTACTCCGCCACCTCGCCCAAGAGTCCCGCGCAGGCGATCGCCTACGCCGACGCCCACGATAACCTGATCATGTGGGATAAGATCGTCAAGAGTAACGGCTCCACCGACTACACGGGCACCAACGCGGAATTCCAGAAGCAGATGAAGGAGACACCCTTCTGCTCACCTCGCAGGGTATTCCGTTCATGACGGCAGGCTCCGAATTCGGCAGAACCAAGCAGGGCGACCACAACTCCTACAAATCCCCCGACTCCATCAACGCCATTGACTGGGGACGCGTATCCCAGATGTCGGGTCTGGCGAATTACTACAAGGGTCTGCTCGCCATCCGCAAGAACTACTACGCGCTGCACTCCAGCAGCATCGTGACGCCGACCTTCCAGTCCAGCTGGGGCAACGTCGTCGCCTACACCTACACCAACAGCCGCTCCGGCGAGTGGAACAAGCTGGCAGTGCTCGTCAACGGCGGCACCCAGGCGTATTCCATCACCCTCGACGGTTCCGGCTGGGTCGTTGTCGCCAACGGCAACTCCGCCGGTCTGACCAGCCTCGGCGAGGTTTCGGGCAACACCTATTCCATCCCCGCCAAGGGCAGCGCCGTGCTGGTTGACAAGGCGAGCTTCAACAACCTGCACGTCGACGACAGAACCGGCACCCTGACCGTCAACCATGTCGATCAGAGCGGCACCGTTCTGAAAACCCAAACCACCGAATACAAGGCAGGCATGACCTACCGTGCCACCCCCGACGCTGACCTGCTCTTTGACTATGATCTGATCGAAACGCAGGGCGCGACCAGCGGCACCGTAGCCGCAGGCGGCGTTTACACCGTTACCTTCGTTTACAAGGCGGCAGGCGCAGGCTCGGGCTACATCAATGTCACCCATGTTGACGCGAGCGGCAACAAGCTGGCGGAGCCTGAAACGACCCGCTGCAGGATCGGCGACTCCTACTGCACGGCTCCCGTCGCGATCGCCGGCTACGAGCTGGATACCACCAAGATCCCCGCGAACGCCGCAGGCGTGTTCGCCAGCACCATCAACGTGAAGTACGTCTATAAGCCGCTCAGCTCCGGCACCGTTAAAATCCACTACAAGAACACCAACAACTGGTCCACCGTGCGCTGCTACGCGTATTCCAAGACTGCCGCCGGCACCACTGTCGAACTCAACGGCAAGTGGAACACCGCCAATGTGATGTCCTCCGAGGGCAGCAACTGGTACGGCGCTACCTTCACCGCCTCCAATGCCTACGCACTCTTCCACAACGGCAACGGCACCACCAACACCGAGCAGGATCCCGGCGACGTCGGCTACCTGTGCATCGGCGAGGTTTGGATCGAGAGCGGCGTAACCACCTTCAACACCCAAGTCATCACCAGCCATGTTGACGCCGCGACGGGTCAGAAGATCGCCGACGACGTGGTCGTCAGCGCCCAGAAGGTAAAATCCACCGATTCCTACTCCACCTCTCCGCTTGCCGGCAGAACCGATTACATCACGCCCAAGAATGCGCAGGGCAAGTATTCCGTCGGCGCGGTCAACGTGGTTTACTACTACGGCGACGGCGGCGAACAGCCCACCACAGAGCCCACTCAGCCGACGCAGCCCACCACCGAGCCGACCCAGCCCACACAGCCCACACAGCCTGCCGTGAAGATTCTCCTCGGCGACGCGAACGGAGACAATAAGATCTCCGTCAAGGACGTTACCGCCATCCAGCGTTATCTGGTTGATCTGGACGTTCTCTCGGGCGACACGCTGACAGCTGCCGACGTCAACAAGGACGGCACCGTTGACATTAAAGACGCCACCCTCATTCAGCTCTACCTGGTAGAGAGAGAGGTGGAAGGCAACTACACGGGCACCTATGTGGAAGTGACTCCCACCCAGCCCACCGAACCGACCACCGTTCCTCCCACGCAGCCGACAACGGTTCCGCCCACCACCGTTCCTTCGGGCACGGTTCTGTACCTCAAGCCCGGCATGTGGAACCAGGACAACGCGCGCTTTGCCATCTACTGCTTCAACAACAGCGCCGGCACTAACGCATGGGTCAGCATGACCGGCAGCGGCGAAACCTACAGCGCAACGCTTCCCTCCGGCACATGGGACGCTGTTATCTTTGTCAGAATGAACGGAGCGACAACCGATAACAACTGGAACAACAAGTGGAACCAGACAGCTGACCTCACCGATTTCGCGAACGGCAAGACCTATGTCATCACCGGTTGGGACAATTCAGGCAACTGGCAGTAATCCCCGTTTCAGCACAGCAACAGAATCATAAAAACACTTCCCCCGAGGGTTCTCCCTCGGGGGATTTTTCCTATTCACATGCGCATTTGATTGAATTGCCGTTGACATTATTCAGACAATGTGCTATTTCAAAATCGGTACCCGGAAAAGAACAGAGAGCGAATCCATGCCGCGCTGCCCGTTCCGGACGAGATCGCGAACGCCGTCCGCAGCATCCGCGCTATCACGGACCGGGCAAGACGGAATGATAACCCTTCTCTGACATAATATCCTGATTGCACGACAAAAACGGCAGCCCGCGCGGGACTGCCGTTGTTTTTGTTTCTGTTACATTGATATCCGTTAATGCACGATGACGGGCGTGCCGTAGCCTGTGTTGTAATAAATCGTGCTCACCGCGTTGTACGGTGTGTTGACACAGCCGTGAGAGCCGTCATAGGTGTAAATATTGCCGCCGAAGCTGTCGCGCCAGCTCGCGTCGTGGATGCCGTAGCCGCCGTAGAAGCCCATCCAGAAATCCACATGCGAAACGTAGTCGGCGCCGTACAGATAGGTATCTGTGGCGCGCTGATAGACCTCATAATAGCCCTTGGGCGTGTCGGCGCTGCCGCGCATACCCGTTACAACAGGCGTGTCCACCAAAACGCTGAGGTTCTTCACCAGCCACATGCGCTGGCGGCTGACGTCCACCTCGATGTAGGTGGTCGGAACCGAGGTATCAAAAATACGGTTGCTGATGGTCACGAGCTTGCTGTGCGCGGTGCCCGTGATGGTGACGCCGTTGTTCTTATAGATGGGATACACGCGGAAATAATACTGCGATCCGGCAGAAAAGCGGGTGTCGGTCGTAAAGGTATTACCCGTGGTGCTGCCCGCATAGGTGTATTTCGGCGCGTTCTTGTTGGTGGAATAATAAATGTCGTACCGTGTGGCGTAGGCGTTATACTTCCAGTTCAGGCTCACGGTGTAGAGCTGCGAGCTGAAGTTGAAGTTCGGTGCGCACAGACCGCTCAGACTGGTGATGGAGGAGCCGGGCGAGTGGTACCAGTTGCTGTTATACAGCACCCTGAACGCCACGACCTTGTACTGATACGCGCTGCCCGAACGGACGTTGGTGTCCGCGAAGCGCGTGACCGAGCCGCTCTCGATCAGCTTGACCAGCTTGAACTCGCCGCCCTTGGCGCCGTCGGCGCGGAATATCTTATAGCCGCTTGCCTTGTTGTTGCGCGACCATGATATCTCCAGCGTTTCGGAGCTGCGCACGCGCAGCACGTTCAGCACCTTGGCGGGCTGTGTGGCTGTTTTGTAGAGCGTGAACTCGCCCGTTACCTTCTTACCGTCCACGTTCTTATACGCCGCGATCTTGTAATAATACGGGCTGCCCTGCACCAGCTTGGTGTCGTTGTATGTATTGGTTTTGACCTCGGCGACCTTTCTGTAGGCGCCCTTGTCATAGTCGGCGCTGCATCTGTAAATCACATAGCCGTCCGCGCCCTCCACCGCGTTCCACACCATATTGATGTTGTTGACGTTGGTGGTGTTTTTGCCGAGACCCGTCACCCTGCCGACCTGCGGCGCGGGGACTGTTGTGGCAGGCACCGTTGTTTCGGGCACTGTGGTTTCGGGAACCGTCGTCTGCGGAACCGTCGGCAGCGTCGCGGGGAAGGTCGCCGCTGTTGCCGCAGGGTCGGTCGTTGCCTCCGTTGATTCCGCAGAAGCAGACACGGTTGCTTCCGCCGCGTCTGCTACCTTACCGTCTGTCTCGGCGGCATAGGCGTTCAGCGCGGAAAACGACGTGAACCCGAGCATCGCCGCCAGCAGAACCGCTGTGAGCCGCCTTGATGTACTCTTCATTGTCATCCCTCTCTTTGTAAACATATTAAATTGTAGCGGGAGCGCCGAAGCGCCCTGTTGCTGCCGCGCGACTGTTGCCCGCGGCAAAGCCGATGCGCTGCGCCTGCCGCCGTCCGAAACAGCATAAGGCGCAGGAATAAAATGGAGTAAAACGGCGAAAAATCATTCACCGCGTTGGGTCAATGACTTCACAACCTCTGCCTTGAATCGCTCAAACGGCGATTCCCCTGTGTCTACCTGAAGCCGCGGCTCCAGTTTTTTGGGAGTCAGATTCGACGCTCCCGTCTGCGCGTGCATGGGTATGATGATATGCTCGCGCTGAATCAGCGTGAACAGCTCGCTCAGCGTCCTGGTGTCGCGAATTGCCTGAATCAGCTCGCCCTCTGCCTGTGTCAGCTTCGGCGGCACATAGCTGCCGCAAACCGATCTCTTTACTTCCGCCTTCAGTCTGTCCAGCGGCAGATCGTTATTTGCAATTATCTCCTTGGCGGTAAGCTTGCGGGGCTGCAGATTCGACGCTCCCGACTGGGCCCGCATCTGAATTTCAATCTGCTCGTGCTGTATCAGCGCGAACAGCTGACTCAGCGAGGTGCAATCGTCAATCGCCCGCAGCAGCTCAGGAATCTTTTTCTTCCTGTAGCCCGGAAGATACGCGTTATTCACCCAATCACCTGCCTGTAAATAATCTCCATATTACATTATTATACTAAAGAATAGCTTTTTTTTCAATACTTTTTTAAAATCATTGTTTACAGATTTTCGGATTTGTGCTATTCTAAAAATGATAGCTTTTGACTAATACGCAGAAATACTATTCTGTTTGTCCCGCCGCAGCGCGGGATAACAGCCGATGAAACGGGTGAATCACCATGAAAAAAGTCCTTTGCGCGGCGCTTCTCTGCGCCTTTTCCGTCTCCCTGTGGGGCTGCTCCCGCTCGGAACCGTCCGTACCCTCCCCTTCTTCGCAGACTGCCTCGGCGGCTGCCGCAGACAGCAGCGGCACCGCCGCCGCTTCCGTTACAACGCAGATGACGACCGCCGCCGCGAACGGTCTGCGCCCCAACACACTCAAGGCGGAGCAGTTCGTCACGGACGGACAATTTAAAACATACACAGAAAACGGCGCCACCGCGTCTGCGGCGGGCATTGACGTTTCCTCCTACAGCGGCAGCATCGACTGGGAGAAGGTGAAAAACGCGGGCATCACCTTTGTGATGGTGCGCCTGGGCGGCAGGGGCTACGGCGACAGCGGCGCGCTCTATGCCGACGAACAGGCTGCCGCCTACATGCGCGGCGCGCAGGCTGCGGGTCTTCACACGGGCGGCTACTTCTTCTCGCAGGCTACCACTCCCGAGGAAGCGCGCGAGGAGGCGGCGTACTGCCGTGAGGTGCTCGGCGATCTGACCCCCGACTATCCCGTCGCCTATGACTGGGAGTTCATCAAGGACGACACCGCCCGCACCGACGGCATGACCGCAGCGGAGACCACCGCCTGCGCGCGCGCCTTCTGCGACGAGATACGTTCCTTCGGCTGGACGCCTCTGCTCTACGCGGGCGACGCCGAAATGACCGCCAAGTATGACCTTGCGCAGCTCACCGACTGCGGCGTGTGGTACTGCGAATACGCCGACTATCCTTCCTTTCCCTATCAGATCAGGCTGTGGCAGTACTCCAAAACTGCCGTCATCGACGGCATTGAGGGCAACGTCGATCTCGATATGCTGTTTTTGAATCAATAACCGGCCGCGCGCGTATTTTGCATATATATAGAAAAACTGCGAAGGCAGAACGGGGTCGAATCGGCAATTCAAACCGCCCGCGGGTGAAAAATGACAGGAAATCCGCCCGCGAAAAACGGAAGTATAGCGCGGATAATAATACATTCTGTTGAGATATTACAGAATTGATAACTTTATGTATAAGTTGTAACGTTCGTTATTGTATAATGTATATAAAGCGCTTGGGGCTATTTACATGTTTTATGTGAATAGTCCCAAAATTAATTTCCTCTATTGAAATTTCAGAAAAGTTTGGTATAATGTGAGTTGTAAGGATTGTTACAAACCTGTAACAAATGAAGAGATATTGTAAAATATTGTAACAGTTTATGAAACAGGAGAAAAGACAGTGAGACGCAGACATATTATTCAAAACAATGACGACATGAAATTTATCGGACTTGACGGCTTCGAGGAAATCGAGAGCCTTTTCCCCGAAAAGAAATCCGCAGCTCCCCTTAAGGCGAAAGCGCCTAAGGCAAAGCAGTCAATCTTTGGCGGCAGAATGAAAACCGCCAAGGCTATTAAAGAATCCCGCCGTAAGCGCAAGGCTGCCGAGAACGCCGCCAAGCCGCGCAGAGGCATGAAGAAGAAAGCGGCGTTTGCCGTTGCGGCAAGCGTGACCGCCATTATGTTCTCCTTCTCCACCATGGCGAGCGCGCTGGAGTCTGACGCGCAGTCGGTCACCTATGAGGTAAAGAGCCTCAGCACTTGCAGACACCATGATTACGAGGAGCCCGTTGAGCTGAACAGCTGGGACGACGTTGACGAGGATTTCGAGAGCGAGCAGGTTGAAAACACCGCTTACGAGTACGAGGACTGCGACAACGAGAGCTGCGAGAGCGACGAGGACGAATACGCCGATTACTACGCGCTCTACATCAACGACGGTCTGATGGGCGTTATCGAGGCAGACGACCTTGACGCGCTGAAGCAGTCTCTCAACAACATCCTCGAGGAAGCCAAGAAGGACTACGTCGGCGACAGCACCGTTGCCGCCTTTGAGAACAGCGTAGAGATCAAGCCCTACAACGACTATGTTTCCTACACTGACACCGTTGACGAGCTGATGGAAGACTGCGACGGCATGTTCTCCGTCCGCGTGGAAACCAAGTGGTACGGCAGAATGGTAGTCCCCTATGAGACCGACGTTGTCAGCGACGACTCTCTCCCCGAGGGCTACAAGGAAACCGTGCAGACAGGTCAGGACGGCGTAACGCGCGTCACCACCCGCGTTACCTTTGTGGACGGTGAGAAGGTGGACGAGGTCCTGACAGACGAGGACGTTGAGTCCGAGCCCGTAAAGGCGACTGTTCTTGTCGGCGCCAACACCGAAGCGGACGCCATCGTCCCCGGCGAGTACGAGGAGACAGAGACGACCGACACCACCTCCGAGGTAATTGAGACACCCGAGACCTTTGAAACAGAGGAAATCGCAGAGGAGCCCAAGCAGACAGAGCCGACCGCCGAGACGGAAGAGCCCGTTGCCGAGGAAGCTCCCGCTGCTGAGGAAGCTCCCGCTGCTGAGGAGACCCCTGCTGCCGAGGAAACGACTCCCGTTGTCGAGGAGGCTCCCGCTGCCGAGGAAACCCCTGTTGCCGAGGAGACGACTCCCGTTGTTGAGGAAACTCCCGCTGCCGAAAAAACAGGCGAGTCTGCCGGCGGCTTTATCTGGCCCTTCCCCCACACCCACAACCTCACCAGCCTGATGGAATGGCGCTGGGGCAGAATGCACAACGGTATTGACATCGCAGGCGGCGACGACTACGGTCAGCCCTTCATTGCTGCGGACGGCGGCACTGTTATCTGGGCAGGCAACGACGGCGGCGGCTACGGCAACTACGTCATGATCGACCACGGCAACGGCTATGTAACCGTTTACGGTCACGCCAGCTCCCTCGCTTGCTCTACGGGCGACGTTGTTTCCCAGGGCGATGTCATCGGCTACTGCGGTTCCACCGGTAACTCCACCGGCCCGCACGTACATTTTGAGATCCGTTTGAACGGTGAGTATCAGAATCCTCTGAATTACGTCAGCTGATTGTGTGTAACATAAAGTATAAAGGCTGCTGCGTTATCATTACGATAGCGCAGCAGCCTTCCTTTTATCTTCTCTTCTCCCCCGCAGCCAAAAACGGGCGTATAAGGAAATGGGAGTGCGCCGAGGCGCACTCCCTGTTTGTAGGGTGATTCGGTTTTCTCACGGAAGCGGTTACGGTTAATTACAGCTCCGCGAAATACTTAATGGTTCTAACCATCTGGCTGGTGTAGGAGTTCTCGTTGTCATACCAGGAAACTACCTGAACCTCATAGAGGTCGTCGGCAACCTTGGAAACCATGGTCTGAGTAGCGTCGAACAGGGAGCCGTATCTCATACCGATAACGTCGGAAGAAACAATGGGATCCTCGTTGTAGCCGAAGGACTCGGAAGCAGCAGCCTTCATGGCAGCGTTGATGCCTTCAACGGTAACGTCGGTGCCCTTAACAACTGCGGTCAGAATGGTGGTGGAGCCTGTGGGAACAGGTACACGCTGAGCAGAACCGATGAGCTTGCCGTCCAGCTCGGGGATAACCAGACCGATAGCCTTGGCAGCGCCGGTGGAGTTGGGAACGATGTTGGCAGCGCCCGCTCTTGCTCTTCTGAAGTCGCCCTTTCTGTGGGGACCGTCGAGGATCATCTGATCGCCGGTGTAAGCGTGAATGGTGCTCATGATGCCGCTCTGGATGGGAGCGTACTTGTTAAGGGTGTCCGCCATGGGAGCAAGGCAGTTGGTGGTGCAGGAAGCAGCGGAGATGATGGTGTCCTCAGCAGTGAGGATGCCCTCGTTTACGCTGAATACAACGGTGGGAAGATCCTTGCCCGCGGGAGCAGAGATAACAACCTTCTTTGCGCCGGCGTCGATGTGAGCCTGGCTCTTCGCCTTGGAGCAGTAGAAGCCTGTGCACTCGAGAACAACGTCAACACCCAGTTCGCCCCAGGGAAGCTCAGCAGCGTTGGGCTTCGCATAGATGGTGATCTCCTTGCCGTCTACGATAATGGAGTTCTCGCCCGCCTCAACCGTGTGCAGGTTCTCGCCGATGGTGCCGCAATAGCCCTTCTGCGCAGTGTCATACTTGAGCAGGTTAGCGAGCATCTTGGGGTTGGTCAGGTCGTTGATCGCAACTACCTCGTAGCCCTCAGCGCCAAACATCTGACGGAAAGCCAGACGTCCGATACGGCCGAAACCGTTAATAGCAACTTTTACTGACATAATAATTCCTCCTAATTTTTAAGGTACCTCTATTATAGCTTATTTTTTCGCTTTCTTCAATAGTTTGTAAAAAAATTAACGGGCTTTTTTTAAAAATTTTCCACTAGTTTACTAATTTTGTTCAAATGACTGAATCTGCTTAGCCCCTCGCGGGATTTTGTTTCTCTTTAGAATTATTTTTTCACAAAATTGTCACTAATCTTATTGACATCTGCTTGATTTTATTATAAAATTATATTAAATTCCGTTATTATGGGGTTTGCAAAGGGAATAATTTTGAAAGGTTGCGTTCAAAATGTTTCCGTTTGCTATTTTTAATCAGACTCTTTCGGGAGCCGTTATATATAGATATTTTTTCTTCGGAAACTGACCGCATACAATGCGCACCGAAAACGGCGGCACCGCCGCGCGGCGCGTTTGACATTGGGTTCATCCCAGAGGGGTAAAAAATATTCGGCACAGACAATTTAATAGTATGTAACGGCACCCTTGAGATTTTTTGATTGGATGTAACATTATGAGAAAATCACGAAACAAGGAGGTGTCAGGGAGATGGACGTAGTAATTTTTATCATCAGCGTCATTGTCGCTGTTGCCATCGGCGCCGCCGCCGGCGTTTTTGCGGGTATTCAAATCAGAAGAAATACCGCTGAAAAGGAAATCGGCAGCGCGGAGGAAGAGGCAAGACGCATTGTAGCCGACGCGATAAAAAACGGCGAGGCGAAGAAGAAGGAGCTTGTTCTGGAGGGTAAAGAAGAAGTTCACCGCTTCCGCAACGAAAGCGAAAAAGAAATCGCCGACCGCCGCCGCGAGGTGCAGCGCCAGGAGCGCCGCATTCAGCAAAAGGAGGAAACCCTCGACCGCAAGCTCGACAACGTAGAGAAGAAGGACGAGAAGGTCTCCAAGAAGATTCGCGAGGCAGACACAAAGCTGGAAGAAATTGAGACCATCAAAAAGAGCCAGTTTGAAATGCTCGAAAAAATTTCGGGCTACACCGCCGAGCAGGCGAAAAACTATTTGCTCTCCCAATTGGAAGACGAGCTGACGCATGAGAAATCCGTAAAGATCATGGAGTATCAGCAGCAGCTGAAGGAAGAGGCAGACGAAAAAGCGAGAAATATCATTTCGCTTTCCATTCAAAAGTTAGCCGCGGAGCAGGTGGCAGAGGCAACCATTTCCGTCGTACCGCTTCCCAACGACGAAATGAAGGGACGCATTATCGGCAGAGAGGGACGGAACATCCGCGCAATCGAAACGCTGACAGGCGTTGATCTGATCATCGACGACACGCCCGAGGCGATCACCCTTTCCTGCTTCGAGCCCGTGCGGCGCGAGGTGGCGAGGATCGCTCTGGAGCGTCTCATTTCCGACGGACGTATTCATCCCGCCAGAATTGAGGAAACCATTGAAAAGGCGCGCCGCGAGGTAGACGCCACCATCAAGCGCGAGGGCGAGCACGCCGTGCTGGAGCTGGGTATCCACAATATCCACCCCGAGCTGGTGAAGCTGCTCGGCAGACTGCGCTACCGCACCAGCTACGGTCAGAATGTGCTGAACCACTCTATCGAGGTGGCATATCTGGCGGGCATGATGGCAAGCGAGCTGGGACTCGACCCCACTCTTGCCAAGCGCGCAGGTCTGCTGCATGATATCGGCAAATCGATTGACCACGAGGTTGAGGGCACCCACATCCAAATCGGTGTGGATCTTGCCAGAAAATATAAGGAGAGCGACGCGGTCATTCACGCGATCCACGCTCACCACGGCGACGTTGAGGCCAAAACCATCGTCGCGATTCTCGTTCAGGCAGCCGACGCGCTGTCAGCCGCGAGACCCGGCGCGAGAAGAGAAAATGTCGAAAACTACATCAAGCGTTTGCAGAAGCTGGAGGAGGTCGCCTCCTCATTCAACGGCGTCGATAACTGCTATGCCATTCAGGCGGGCCGCGAGGTGCGCGTCATGGTGAAGCCCGAGGTCGTGAAGGACGAACGCATGATCCCGCTCGCCAGAGAGATCTGTAAGAAGATCGAGGAGGAGCTGGAGTATCCGGGTCAGATCAAGGTCAACATCATCCGCGAAAGCCGCGCCGCCGAGTTCGCCCGGTAAGCGCGCCGCGACACTTACAACCAATCGGTCGGCACTGCTCTGCAGTGCCGATTTTTTGTTTTCCTAAGCGGCGAAAAATACACTTTTTATACTTGTTTACCGCTTCATTCTGTGCTATAATGAATAAAAGAAAACAAATTTGCGGCGCTGTGTTTCCTTTTGGAATCCTCCTCGCCGCTCCATCGCGATCTGACAGAAAACCAACACCTACCCAAAAGGAAGGAGAAGCAACATGAAACACCTGAAAAAAACAGCAGCCGTTGTCCTGGCGGTGCTGCTTGTCGTGTGCGCGCTGACGGTGTACGTTCCCGCCGCTGCCGCCGACGACGATCAGCTTTCCACCAACCACTGCGAGGACTGGGCAAATTACTCGCTGCGCGGCACCTCCAACTACGCCTCCTACACACCGACCTATACGGGCTTCGGCACCGGCACGGAAACACTCCGCTTTCGCGCGCCGAAGGATATCGAGATAATCAGCTTCAGCTTTCGGTTGATTCGCGACAACCCCGCCGTCACGCTGAAAAGCTGCACCCCGTGTTCCGATTTTATCGACTGCACAGTGAACACCGAAAACTCGGATATGACCCTTGTGACAGGCAGGCTGCGCAACGCCTCCCCCTCTGTCTTCGTTAAAGAGGGCACGCCGCTTGTGACCGCCGTCGTTGACGTGGACGTGTCAAAGGCGGAGTTTAATCCGAGCGGTCTGAATACCAATGTGTACCTTGACGTCACGGAGCTGATCATTCTCACCGACAGCGGCTATGTCACTCTTTTCTCCCCGGGTGAGGACGATCCGCTGTCCACCAATCACTGCTGCGAAGGCAAATACGATATCTCCTCCAACTTCTTCCCCGATCAGTGGGGCGTCTGTGACATCGGCGAGTGCACCTCGTTCTCCTTCAGAGCGCCCGACGACATTGCTATTCTCGACATCAGGTTCACTCTTTTCCGCAGCAGTCCCTACATCACGGTCTACGACTACTTCGGTTTCACCGATGAAATGCTGTTCGACAAATCGTACGACGATGACATGGCGGCGCTTACGGGCAGCTTCTCCTCGTTGACCCCGATCACCGTCAAAAAGGGAGAGCCGCTGATTACGGTTGACATTTGCCTGGGAAGCGAAAACAACGAGCTCGACATGGAAATTGAGGACATGACCGTTATGACGGCAGACGGCGCGAAGCTGCTGTTCAAAAACGGCGTGTGGGTCGGCGACGGCCCCGTTGATCCCGTCAATCCCTCCGACTATACGGAACCCTCCGTTCCCGCCTCCACGGTGAGCGAGCCTCTCATCGGCGACCTCAACGGCAACGGCGTGCGCGACGTGGGCGACTGTACCATTCTGCAGCGCTTCCTCGCGGAGTATAAAAACGCGGACGGCTCTCCCATCATCGACGTCAACAACAGCAGCCGGTTCCGTGTTGCGGACGTTGACCGCGACGGCGCCATCACGGTTGCAGACGTGACGATGATCCAGCGCGCGCTCGCTGAATATAAATGGTAATAATAATATATACGGCAAACGCCCCTGCACGCAAGAGGTGCAGGGGCGTACTGTTTTGTTTTTGTCCGTTTGCACTATGCCCGTGTTTTCCGGGAAAGAGAGCGTTCCGCCGTGCCGATCAGCTTGCCTACGGCAAAGAGGAGTACCATTTCGGGAACGGCGCGGACCGCTACGCTGATGAAACGCGTGAGCAAAAACGTCGTGTAGGGCGTAGCGTAGGACGGGTTCATAAAGATAAAGAACCAGAACGCCGCCAGAAAGGTCTCTACGGTTATCATATTGACGCCCCAGGCGACGGCAACGCGCGGCACGGTGATTTGATTTTTGTAGAGGAAAAAGCCGTAAATCAGACCCGTGAGCGCGCCGCTGATGGTGAAGCCGGGAATATAGGCGCCCATGGGAGCAATCATAAACGACAGCACATCGCCCAGCGCGCCGACCAGCAGCCCGGGAACGGGGCCGAACATCGCGCCCGTGACGGCGATGGGCAAAAAGGACGCGCCGAACTTGACCTGGTTGCCGAAGAACGGCAGGGTGGCGTTAGCGAACATTCCCAGCACCACGCGCAGCGCGAGCAGCATGGCGATGAGTGCGAGGGACTGCACTTTTTTCATTTCAAAGACGGACATTCTGAGCGCTTTCAGCGGCGGCATACCGCACGCCGAAGCCGAGCCGGCAACGCTCCACCGCAAAGACGGTCTGCATTTTTCAATCGGTGACATAATACCTCCTGTATTTGGGTCGGTGTCACTCCAAAGAAAAAAGGCGGGCAAAAAGCCCGCCGTTGTGCTTCTTCTCCAAAGTAACAGCGGGATGCGAAATCCGCATCGCAGGGTCTCCCCTTTCGTTTCCGCGGCAACTCCCCGTCCGCGAAACACTTATACGCGCGAATTTCTACTCTGTACGGTTTTCATCTGTCATTATAACACACCGCGTGTTTTTGTCAAGCTTTTTTGCGCCTGTTCCTGCGGTTGTTGAGGGAATCGTTCATCATCACAATGAGGTTGGACAACGGCTTGTAGATGAACATGGTGATCGCCGCCACCAGCAGCCCCTTGACGAGCGTGAAGGGAACATTGAAAATAAGCAGTGATTTTTCGAGGGTATCGGAGGCGGGCAGAATAGTCTTGTACATGCCGATGATCGCATCCATGGTGCCGCCGAACCACATATTGGCATAGGCGGGATACACGATGAAATAGTTGGTGGGAAAGCTGACAGCCGCCATGGCAAGCGCGCCGAGCAGGCAGGCAAGCAGCGCGGTCTTGCGGGTCTTTTTGCGCTGATAGATCAGTCCCGCGGTGATCACAAAAACAGCGCCGAGCATGAAGTTGGACAGCTCGCCCACACCGCCCGAGGTGCCGGCGGGCATATGGATCAGGTTTTTCAGAAAGCAAATCATCACCGCCCACCAGGGACCGAGCACAAAGGTGCCGATCAGCTCGGGCAGGTCGGAGAGATCCAGCTTGAGGAACGAGGGTACGATCGGGATAGAAAACTCGATGTACTGCAGGACGATTGCAATCGCGGTCAGCATTGCGGTGACGGCAAGCTTTGTCGTCAGATTTTTTTGATTTTGTTGTGTCGCCATAACAACAGCTCCTTTAATAAAGATGTGATTAAAGGTTTTTCGGAAAAAGACAGCCCCGCTGCAAGCGCTTGCAGCGGGGCGTTTACGCGAAACCAAGCTGTCGAAACAGCCAAAGCGCGCCTTCTTTCATCCGGACTGTTACCGTCGGTGCCTGAATTGCGCAGGCTCGGCAGACAATTTCTGTCTGTTCGTGGACTTTTACCACCGGTGGAGAATTTCACTCCGCCCCGAAGACAACCTTCTCTATCATTATACACATTTCACTACTCTTTGTCAACAGGGTGCCCCTGTAGTCAGTGCGGGCAGCGTGCCGCTGCTGTCAGTGCCCCTCTGGATAAAATGCATTTTCAAAAACGTTTAGCTAACGGGGCGTCATAACGCGGGAGCAAGAGGAAGAGTTTTTGCTAAACGTCGCTCGCGCGGCAGCGTGCCCCGGCTGTCAGTGCGGCTTTGGAGAAGTCGTTTTAACAAAACGTCAGATTAACGCCGCGCAATAACGCGTGCATGATGGTGAAGTTTATTATCAAACGTCAGTTGCGCGGGTAAAGCGCCTGCGGCGCGCGCGGATTGGCTCCCGCGACAAGCGAGCTATTCATTCCCGAATGAAAGGTTTTTCCTGCGTCGGCACAGGAATGAATTGTTGCTTTGCAACGTGAATTTACTGCGTAATGAATGGTGCCTGCGGCACATGAATTGCCGCTTTGCGGCATGAACGAGCAGGAAGCTTAAGCGCTCAGTTCAGCTACAGCCTCCAGCAGCGCCTGCGTTTTGTCGGTCTGCTCCCACTTTACGCCCAGCTCTTCCCTGCCGAGGTGGCCGTAGGCGGCGAGGTCGTAATACTGCGGCTTCTGCAGCTCCAGCTGCGTGATGATGGAGTGCGGGCGGCAGTCGAACACCTTGTTAACCGCCGCTGTCAGCGCGTCGCCGCTGTAGGCAGAGGTGCCGAAGGTATCTACCATGACGGAAACGGGCTTCGCTACGCCGATGGCATAGGCAAGCTGCACCTCGCACTTGTCGGCAAGGCCTGCCGCCACTACGTTCTTGGCGATATAGCGCGCATAATATGCCGCGCTGCGGTCAACCTTTGTCGGGTCCTTGCCGCTGAACGCGCCGCCGCCGTGACGGGAGAAGCCGCCGTAGGTGTCGACGATAATCTTTCTGCCTGTCAGTCCCGCGTCGCCGACGGGGCCGCCGATGACGAACCTGCCGGTGGGATTAACGAAAATCTTGGTATCGACAAACAGCTCCGCCGGAATGACGGGCTTGATGACCAGCTCGGTCATGTCCTTGCGAATCTGCTCCAGCGAAACGTCGGGGTCGTGCTGGGTGGAAACGACCACCGTGTCAACGCGCACCGCCTTGCCGTCCTCATATTCCACGGTGACCTGCGTCTTGCCGTCGGGACGGAGATAGGTAAGCGTGCCGTCCTTGCGCACCTTGGTGAGCTGCTTGGCGAGCTTGTGCGCCAGCGAAACGGGCAGCGGCATCAGCTCGGGAGTCTCGCTGCAGGCGTAGCCGAACATCATGCCCTGGTCGCCCGCGCCGATTTGGTTGTTGATATCCGCCTCGCCGTCCTTGAGCTCGTAGCTCTCGTTGACGCCCATAGCGATATCGGCGGACTGTGCGTCGAGCGAGGTCAGCACCGCGCAGCTGTCGCAGTCAAAGCCGTAGGCGGGGTCGCTGTAACCGATGTCGCGGATAACGCCGCGCGCGATGGAGGTGATGTCCACCTGCGCGGTGGTGGAGACTTCGCCCATGATGTGTACCATGCCCGTTGTCACGGTGGTTTCGCAGGCAACGTGCGCGTTGCTGTCCTGCGCGAGAATGCTGTCGAGCACCGCGTCGGAAATCTTGTCGCACACCTTGTCGGGATGTCCCTCGGTCACAGACTCCGAGGTGAATAAAAACTTAGCCATATGATTACTCCTTTTCTTTTCCTTAATTCAATTTTTCTATGTTGCTATGATGATATCATCAATCCGTAAACCATAAAAAAACAGCGCTCTTTCAACCGAAAGGCGCCGCCGTATCACTCATCTTTCGGTAAAACCGCAGGAATTAGCACCTTGCAATGCAGGTTGCCGGGCTTCGCAGGGCCTGTTCCCTCCGCCACTCTTGATAAGGTTGTATTCAACTGGCATATATTATATAGTATAGAACGAAAAATAGCAAGGGGTTTTTGAAAGTTTTTGCGGGAATAAATTGTAAATATGCCGCAAATGTGATAAAATAACAACAAAGAATCATAAACAGGGAGGTTCACCATGCTCTATCATATCAAAGACGAGACCCCCGAGGTACTGCCCCGTTTCAAGGGCGGCGAGGGGAACTTCATTGCGGCCATTCATTTTGACGGGCTCAACAAGCTCATTCACGGCACCCTGCCGCCGCAGGCGACCATCGGCAGGCACACCCACGAGGGCGACAGCGAGATCATTTATATTCTCAGCGGCAGAGGCGAGGTGGAGGACGACGGCACGCTGCTTCCGCTGCGGGCGGGCGACTGCCACTACTGCCCCAAGGGACACACGCACAGCCTGATCAACAACAGCGACGAGGATTTAGTCTTCTTCGCGGTGGTGCCGGTACAGTGACGGGAGGACAGCATGAAAACCGATTATGACGTTATTATCATCGGCGCGGGACCCGGCGGCATCTTTGCCGCTTATGAGCTGACCCGTCTGCAGCCCGACTGCCGCGTGGCGGTCTTTGAGGCGGGGCACGCCCTCGACAGGCGGCGCTGCCCGATTGACGGCGATAAAATCAAAACCTGCGTCAACTGCCGCAGCTGCTCCATTATGAGCGGCTTCGGCGGCGCGGGCGCATTCTCGGACGGCAAATACAATATTACCAACGACTTCGGCGGCACCCTCTATGAGTATATCGGCAGGCAAAAGGCGCTGGAGCTGATGCACTATGTAGACGAAATCAACATGGCGAACGGCGGCGCGGGCTGCAAGCTCTATTCCACGGCGGGCACGCACCTGAAAAAGCGCTGCCTGCAAAACGACCTCCACCTGCTCGACGCGTCCGTGCGCCATCTGGGCACCGACGTCAATTATGTGGTGCTGCAAAATCTCTACGCACTTCTCAAAGAAAAGGTCGATTTCTTCTTCGATACGCCCGTTGAGCGCGTTGCCGTCGCCGAGGGCGTCTACCTGATACACACCAAGGAGGCGACCCGGCAGTGCCGTCAGTGCATTATCTCCGTGGGAAGGAGCGGCAGCAAGTGGATGGAGCGCGTCTGCCGCGAAATCGGCATCGGCACCAAGTCCAACCGCGTTGACATAGGCGTGCGCGTGGAGCTGCCGGCGGAGGTGTTCTCGCACCTTACGGACGAGCTGTACGAGAGCAAAATCGTCTACCGCACCAAGACCTACGGTGACCGCGTGCGCACCTTCTGCATGAACCCCAGGGGGGCTGTCGTGACGGAAAACACCAACGGCATCGTCACCGTGAACGGGCACAGCTACGAGGCGCCCGAGCGGCAGACGGGCAACACCAACTTTGCGCTGCTGGTCGCCAAGCATTTTTCCGAGCCGTTCAAGGACTCCAACGGCTACGGCGAGAGCATCGCGCGGCTGAGCAATATGCTGGGCGGCGGGGTCATTGTGCAGCGCTTCGGCGACCTGATACGCGGCAGGCGCAGCACGCAGAGCCGCATTGAGGAGAGCTTCACCGTGCCGACGCTCACCGCCACACCGGGCGATTTGAGCCTGGTGCTGCCCAAGCGCATTCTGGACGGCATTATCGAGATGATTTACGCCCTCGACAAAATCGCCCCCGGCACCGCCAACGAGGACACCCTGCTTTACGGCGTGGAGGTGAAGTTCTACAACATGGAGGTAGAGGTGGACGAGAACCTGGAAACCAGGTTCAAGGGGCTGTATATCATAGGAGACGGCAGCGGCATCACCCATTCCCTCTCCCACGCCTCCGCCAGCGGCGTCCACGTCGCCCGCGTGTCGCGGGAGCCAATCCGCGAAAGCAACGTTTGATAAATACTTTTCCTTCATGCCCGCGCTCGAACGCGTGAGTTAACGGTTAAGTTGCTTCCTTACGCCGATAGCGCGAATTGGATGCAACGTCACGTTGCCACTGACCGGCGCGGCACTCGGCTTTCTTCAATATCGTAGGGGCGCCCCTCGCGGGCGCCCGGAGACGCGTGCAACCGGCAGCACAATTCCAAAGAAGCGAGCGCTCAACGAAACGTATGATAACACCAATCAAGAACGTATGGCGAACAGGACAGGGGCAAGCCCTGTCCCTACGAATGATGGGAAATGGTAGTCTGTTGTAGCAGATGTAGCAGATGTAGCAGGTAATTTCATTAAATATATAAAAAGAGAAAGATATAGAAATTAACATATTTACCTGCTACACTTGCTACACCCACGCGCCGAGTGCGCTTTCTCCGCGAAAGCAACGTTCGATAAATACCTTTCCTTCATGCCCGCGTTATAGCGCGGCGTTTAGAGAAGGCGTTGCTATATGCACTCTATCCAAAGCCGCACCGGGAGGCGCGGCACGCGCCCGGGGTACGCGCCCAATTATTCAAAAAACACCGTGGGAATGGCGAACCACTCTCTTACCGCGCAGGTGGGCAGGAACAGCAGCTCCGTTTTGGCGTTGACGGCGCCTATGTCGCCGCTATAGCCCTTTTTCTGCGCCAGCAGCCGCGCGCGGAACTGATGGAACCCGTCCGTGACGATGGCGACATTTTTGTTCATGCCTACGGAATCCATGATGAGCCGCGTGTACCGCATATTCTCTTCGGTGTTCGTCGCGCGTTCCTCGGTGTACAGCCGCTCGGAGCCGACGCCCTCTTCCATCAGCTTGTTGTACATGCAGTGCGCCTCGCTCAGCTGCTCGTCCGTTCCCCGTCCGCCTGTCAGCACCGCCTTCGCGCGCGGATTCTCCTCCAGATATTGCCTCGCCGCCTCTATGCGGCCTGCCAGTATAGCCGACGGCTCTTTTTCCTCAACCTTCGCGCCCAGCACGATCGCCGTGGCGTTCGCCTTCGGCGCGGTGTGACTGACCGTCACCATCGCCGCCGTACACGCCGCTCCGTATGCCAGCAGCAGGATGAACAGGCAGTTGATAAATCGGTACACCACCAGCGTAAAGCCGTTGCTCTTCATCGCACGCGTAAACGGCGCGATACACAGCAGCAGCAGCCACAGACACATGCCGATTCCCGCCATGTTGCCCACGTTGAGAACGCCGTACGCTATGGGCACGGCAAACCATGCCAGCATCGCCAGCGCGATCAGCGCAAACAGGATTCTGAAAACCAGCTTACCCTTTTTCTTTTTCATACGCTTTCTCCCCTTGTTCAAAAACGCAGCGCCCCTCTGCCTGTCGGCGGAGGGGCGTTGTCTGTTACCTCATCAGTCCTCGTAGGGTACGAAGTCTTCTTTGCCTACGCCGCAGACGGGGCAGCACCAATCGTCGGGAAGGTCCTCAAACGCGGTGCCGGGAGCGATACCGCTGTCGGGATCGCCCTCTGCGGGATCATAGATATAGCCGCAGGGCTCGCACATGTATTTCATGCTCGGTTCTCCTTTCATCAGTTTATTCAATCGCAGGGAAATCCCCTGTACAATCTTACGGAAGCTTACAGCAGGTGGGCTCTCAGCTCTTCGCCCGACTGCGCGCTGAGGTAAGCGGGCGCGATGTCAAAGACGGTCTTGGCGCCGCTGACGCCCTCGCTGTTCAGTCTTGCCGCCGCTCTCGCATAGGCGATCAGCACGGAGCCTGTAAATTCGGGGTTGGAGTCGAGCTTGAGGCTGTACTCGATCACATGGTTGGTGCCGTCGCTGCTCTCGCCCGCGTAGATCACGGAGCCGCCGTGGGGCAGTCCGCTGTGGTTCGCCTTCATCTCCTCGGCGGAAATAAAGGTCACGGTGGTGTCGTAGTCGGAGAAATAGTTGGGCATGGTCTTGATCTCGTTTTCGATTCTCGCCAAATCAGCGCCCTCCTCGGCAACGACAAAGCACTCTCTGGTGTGCTTCTCGCGGGTGGTCAGCTCGGGATTCTCGCCGTTTCTCACCTTTTCCAGCGCAGCGGGAACGGGAACGGTGTACTGACGCGCGTCGAGCACGCCCTCGATTCTTCTGACCGCGTCGGAGTGACCCTGGCTGACGCCCTTGCCCCAGAAGGTGTAGTCCTTGCCGTCGGGCAGCACCGCGTGCGCGTAAACGCGGCTGATGGAGAACATACCCGGGTCCCAGCCGCAGGAGATGATGCCGACCTTGCCTGCCGCCTTGCTCGCCTTGTCCACGTTCGCAAAGTGCTCGGGGACCCTGGCGTGGGTGTCAAAGGAATCGATCACATTATACATCGCCGCGAATTTGGGCGTCATAGCGGGCAGGTCGGTGGCGCTGCCGCCGCAGATGACGAGAACGTCGATGGCCTCCTTGCCTGTATCCAGATCGGCGGTGCTCTTTACGGGCACGCCCTCGGTGTTGATGGTCAGCGAAGCGGGGTCGCGTCTGGTATAGACGGCGACGAGCTCCATGTCGCTGTTCTTTTTGACGGCTGCCTCAACGCCTCTGCCGAGGTTGCCGTAACCCAAAATACCAATTTTTACCATATGTTGATTACCTCCCGGTATAAAGAATAGCAAAGTTAATCCGCGATTTTCAGCGAGATGTCAAACGCCTTGACGGAATGCGTCAGCGCGCCCATGGAAATAATGTCCACGCCCGTTTCGGCGATGGCGCGCAGGGTTTCGTCGGTGATGCCGCCGCTCGCCTCCAGCAGCGCTCTGCCGTTGGTGATGGCGACCGCCTCGCGCATCTGCTCGATACTCATGTTGTCGAGCATGATCACATCGACGCCCGCCTCGAGCGCCTCGCCCAGCTCGTCGAGGTTGCGCACCTCCAGCTCGATTTTGGTCATATGACCGAGCTTCGCCTTGAGCTTTGCCACCGCGTTGGTGATGCCGCCGCCCGCGTCCACATGGTTGTCCTTGAGCATGGCGGCGTCGGACAGGTTAAAGCGGTGGTTCCTGCCGCCGCCCACGGTGACGGCGTATTTCTGCAAAGGCCGCAGCCCGGGAAGCGTTTTGCGCGTGTCGGCGATGGAGGCGTTGGTGCCCGCCACAATGTCCGCCGCCCTGCGCGTTGCCGTAGCCACGCCGCTCATATGCTGCAGCAGGTTCAGCGCGGTGCGCTCGCCCTTGAGCAGGGTGCGCGTCCTGCCGCGTATCTCGGCGATGATGTCGCCGCGCTCAAGCACGTCGCCGTCGTGCTTGTAGACCTTCGCCTCAAAGCCCTGCGGCTGCAAAAGCGTAAACACGCGCAGCGCGACGTCGATGCCGCAGAGCACGCCGTCCGCCTTCGCAAGGAACCGCGCGGTGTTTTCCTGATCCTCGTCAATGAGGTAATCGGTGGCGGCGTCGAGGTAGTTGATGTCCTCGAGCAGCGCGGTCTGTATGATGTTATCGACATAAATGCTGTTGATGATCATTGGTTGCCCTCCCTCACCTCGTCGAGGATGATGCTCGCCACAACGGCAATGCTCTTCGCCTCAACGAAGTCCGAACTGATTTGGTAATTTTCACTGAACAGGCT
>ONEN01000152.1 GCA_900316815.1 uncultured Eubacteriales bacterium
GAAGCAGCGCTGTCAGCAAATCATCTGCCACTCCTGTCATAAGGGTAGGATCAATCGAAGTGGAAAGCGCCACAAGGGTCAGTTTCTTATCCGTGTTAACGTAGTCAAAAGCGGAATAGATCCGGATCGCGCCGTAATGACCGACGCCGCCGTGCAGATTAAGATACAGACCGTAGCCGTAATGCGTATCGGGAGAATAGTCGGTGGTCATAGCGCGGTAGCCTTCCGCCGAAATCGCCTTGCCGCCGCTCAGCGCGTTGATCCAGGCGGTGACATCCGCCGCGTTGGCAATCAGATCGCCCGCGCCCTTGGTGAGTCCCGGAGCCGATTCGACCTTCTCATAGGTGTTGCCCTGCGCCCGGGCAGGAGAGCCGGCTAGCTCGCTGACGGAGCCTGTATGCGTCATGCCCAGCGGCGTGAAAAAGCTCTCGCGCAGAAATTCCGCATACGGCTTTCCCGAAGCCTGTTCCACAATATCGGCGAGCAGGAAGTAGTTGATGTTGGTGTACACAAACTCTTTATCGGGATCGGACAGCAGCGGCTGGCTGAACACCCACTGCTTGATGGCGGCAACGTTTTCCGCCTCGGATTTATCCGGCGAAACAGCCGCCCCGCTTTCCTCGGTCAGCTCGGGAATTCCCGAGCGCATGGAGAGCAGGTTATGCAGGGTGAGCCGTTTGCCCTCTGCGTAATCGGGGTAAAACTTATCGAGCGTGTCATTGACGCTGAGCTTTCCCTGATCCTGCAGAAGCAAAACGGCGGCAGCGCAGAACTGCTTGGACACCGAGCCGAGGGGCAGCGGCGTGTCGAGGGTGATGTCGCTGCCGTTTTCGGTTTTTCCTTTGGCATACGAAGCAACAGCCGTTCCGTCCTGAACGGCATACACAACGCCCTCAAGGTTATGGGACTGAATAGCTTCTTCCAACGCAGGGGAAAGGGCGGCTGCAGCCGTAACAGCAGTCGCTTCGGGCGACGGCGCGTCGGTCGTCTCTGTGTTGGAAACAGCGTCCGTTTGGGAGGATGCCTTCTCCTTGCTTTCGGACGCGCAGCCCGCTGCGGCACAAAGCAGCAGGGCGGATAACAAAAATGCGATTGCTTTTTTTATGGTAAAATCTCCTTTTGCAGCACACCGAAACAAATCGGAGCACAGTGTTACTGTCCGTGAGCCTGCACCATTTCGCTCAGCTTGCTGATGAGCTCCTTTTCGGAAAGGCCTGTTTTTTTGCACATATCCGTCACGGTCGCGTTTTTTATCATCATTTTGCCGATCGGCGTTTTGATAATGCCGAACCGTCCGTCCATCCTGATCAGTTCATCGGGCAGCCATGGATACTGCGCCAAAATATCGGTCAGTCGGGTACTGCCGTTTATCTCCATCATATGATCACCACCATATACAAATATATATCATTATTTATTCCAGAAGTTTTTTTGCCAGAAAAGCTGTCGCTGCAACTGCCGCAGCGGCGGCAACGCCGCAGGATATCGCCTTGCGCACAAAGGGCACGTTATAATCCATTGTTGCATAGGAGGCGTTTATCATATATTTCAGCAGGGGAGAGAGCTGTTTGCGCTGGTCGGGGAGCACGTCGTTTTCCATGTGCGGCTGCTCGGAAATAATCATCGTCTGCCGCGTCTGCGCGTCGTATGGATGCCACTGCAGCGTCTCGCTCGACGGGTCGCCCGTGCGCGCGAAATTCGTCCACAGCTGCATCACGGTGTCGGACAGCGCCTCGTCGGCGCGTTTTCCCGTGTAGATGGTCTGATCGTGATTGCCGAACACATACGCCAGCTCCACCGCGTGGCACGCCTTGCGCAGCGGAATAGCGGAATGTATCGTCCAGTAATACAGATACGCCCTGCCGCCGTTCTTCGCGTGCAGCGACGCCTGCGCCATCGCGGGCAGGCGGAACATGACCTCGCTGTAAAATTCGGTCATGCGCCAAATGCTGTGCCCCTTTTGCGAAGCGATAAACTGCTTTACGCGCTTTCTGTCCTCCTTGGAGAGCACGCGCATATCATTTTCAAACTTGACGGGAATACTGAAACGGTAGGGCACAATGCCGCCGATTTCACCCACCCAGTAGCGCGCCTCGTCGGAGTTGGTGCCGATGAGCATGTCGATATCCGCCGTCTCTCCGTTATTGTAGGGCAGATAGGGATCCTTGGGAATCAGCACGCCGTCGCGCTGCGGAAAATTATTATATTGGTTGAGCTTTTCGTTGAGCCTCATCAGGTCGCTCTCACTCAGGCTCATCAAGTCCTCCATGGAGTGCGCCCCGGCGGCACGCATCAGCCTTTCGGTGAAGTCGCGGCATTCCTCCTTGGAAAAGGTGAGCGCGACCGAGCCGCTCTCGGCGATAACGCGGCGGAACAGCCCCTTTGCCTGCCCGATCAGGGGAAGCAGCGAAACGCTGCCGCCGCCCGCTGACTCGCCGAACACCGTCACATTGTCGGGATCGCCGCCAAATGCGCGGATATTCTCCCGCACCCAGCGCAGCGCTTCAATCTGGTCGAGCAATCCGAGGTTGGGCGCGTCGGGAAAGGCTTCTCCGCCCTTCACGGTTGAAAAGTCTACAAACCCCATCAGACCCGTGCGGTAACCCACCGTCACCAGCACGATATCGGCGTGCTTGGTAACGAGCGATTTGCCGTCGTACATCGGGTCGGCAGTGCCGCCCCAGCCGTAGGAGCCGCCGTGCAGAAATACCATGACGGGCTTGTCGGTGCGGGTATCGGTCTGATTGACCCAGATGTTTAGGTACAGACAATCCTCTCCCTGCGGATAATAGGATGCCTGCTCGGTTTTCCATTCCGTCTGAATCGGCGATTTGCCGTTGTAATAGGCTTCAAACACGTCCCTGCTTTCAGAGGGAGGCTGAGGAGCCCGCCAGCGCAGCGCCTCAACGGGCGGCTGCGCAAAGGGAATGCCCCTGTAGGTAATCACATCGTCCGCCGCTATGCCGACAAACACGCCGTTGCGGCATGTGGCGGCAAGCGCTTCCTCATAAGCGCCCGCAATACGTCTGTTGACGCCGTAGGTGCTGCGGACAGCAGTTTTTGCGTCAGTTTTCTTGCTAGTACTCATTTTTTTCTCCTGAATATGCCGATGACCGTTTCAAAGATATTCTTCTTGTTGGTGCTCTCCGCCGGCAGTTCACTGCTATTCACGATCATTTAACTTTTTCAAAGGTCAGAATTTCATCAAAGCCCGTGACCTCAAACACATCGCTCACGGTTTCGTTTACATTCACCAGCTTCATTTCACCCTTTGCCATCATCTTCTTCTGCAGCGAAAGCAGCACGCGCAGTCCGGCGGAGGAAACATAATTCACGCCCTTGAAATCGAGCACCAGCTCCTTCACACCGTCCAGAAACGGCGCGACGCCCGCTTCAAACTCGGGCGCGGTAGCGGTGTCGATTCTGCCGTTAACGGCTGCGGTAAGCGTGTTGTTGTCCTTTTTCCTTTTGATGTTCATTCTCTTCGTTCTCCTTTATATAGATGATTGATTTTATTCAAGATTCTTTTTGATCATCAGAATATTCCTGCCGTCCCTGTACGCATATTCTACCATGTCCATGGTTTTTCTGACCAGAAAGATACCCAGCCCGCCGATCTGCCGCTCCTCCGCAGAGGCGTGTGTGTCGGGATCCACATGTTCCAGCGGATTAAACGGCACGCCATGGTCGATAAAGGTGATGATCACCGCCGTCGGGTCATCGTCCACCTCGAAACGCACGGTTGCCTTGCCAATGTCGGGGGAATAGGCGTAGCGCGCGATATTGCCGAACAGCTCGTCAATGGCGATGGCTATCTGCGTCTCCGCCTTCACGGGGCAGTCGAGCGTCTCCAGCTCCGCCATCACAAACGCCGTGACGGTCTCTATATTTTCGACAGCCGCGTCAACTGTCAGCTCTTTCATCCTTGTCATCCTTTCCTAAATAATGAACGCACAGCATAGTCAGGTCGTCAAACTGCGGATAGCCCTGCACAAACTCCTGCACATCAGCCTCCACCTCCGCCAACAGCGTTTTGGGGGTGCCGCCCTTTCTGCGGTTAAGCGCGGCGAGGAAACGGTCGTAGCCATATTGCTTTTCGCCCTTGGTTTCCGCCTCGGGCACGCCGTCGGTGTATAAAAACAGCTTGCTGC
>ONEN01000068.1 GCA_900316815.1 uncultured Eubacteriales bacterium
CTGGAAATCGGTAATGTAGCATTCAATGCACTTTTTGATTGTGTCCTTTGCCTTCTTGGCGCCGCTGATCTCCGCAACCGACGTTTCCTTGCCGTGCTCCAGCGACTTATACACCGAGAAGAAATGCTGGATTTCCTCAAACACATGCTTGGGCAAATCCTTGATGTCGTTATAGGTGCTGTAGTTGGGATCGTTGAGCGGCACCGCGATGATTTTTTCGTCCTTGCTGTCGCCGTCGATCATGTTGAGCATACCAATCGGCTTGCACTCTACCAGCGTCATCGGCAGAATGGTTTCGCTGCAAAGCACCAGCACATCGAGCGGGTCGCCGTCGTCGGCAAAGGTGCGCGGAATAAAGCCGTAGTTCGCGGGGTAGTGCGTGGAGGTGAACAGAACGCGGTCCAGCTTTAACAGACCCGTTTCCTTGTCCAACTCATATTTATTCTTATCTCCCTTGGAAATTTCAATGACGGCGTAAAAGTCGTCGGGGGTGATACGTTTCGGTGAAATGTCGTGCCATATATTCATAGCAGTTCCTCCCTATGTAGTTTATTCCATTATAGAATTTTATGGGCGTGATGTCAAGGTCTATCCCGTTATTTCTTCGCCATTTCCGTAAAGACCTTGATAATCTGCACCACCACGGTCGGCGCTATTGCCAGACCGAGGATACACCAAACCTGATCGACCGTGAGATCCGCCACGGAGAACAGCGAGTGCAGTGCGGGAACAAAGAGCACCAGTGAAAGCAGCAGAACACCGAGCACAAAGGCACCGATGCTCGCAGGATTGGAAACAACGCCCAGACGGAAGATGGATTTTTCGCCGCGGCAGTTAAAGCCGTGGAAGAGTCTTGCCAGGGTGAGGGTGGCAAACGCCATCGTGCTCGCCACAGCAGGACCGGTTTCCAGTCCGATGTAGAACGCGCGGAGGACAGCAGCCGCAATCAGCGCGCCCTGTGCGAACAGAAGGAAGGTGAAATCCTTCGTGAGAATGCCGACCTTGGGGTCGCGCGGCTTCTGCGAGAGCAGCCCGTCCTCAGGCGGCTCCATGCCGATAGCTATTGCCGGCAGGGAGTCTGTCAGCAGATTAATAAACAGCAGGTGCACGGGCATAAACGGCACGGGATTCATGCACACGGAAGTAAACAGCACCGTGATAATCGCCGCCATATTGCCCGAGAGCAGGAAGAGAATGGCGTTTCTGATATTGCGGTAAACGTTTCTGCCGTTGGCAACCGCCTTTATGATAGTGGCGAAGTTGTCGTCCTGCAGGATCATGCTGGCGGCGTCCTTGGACACCTCGGTGCCCGTGATACCCATAGCGACGCCGATATCAGCTTTTTTGAGCGCGGGCGCGTCATTGACGCCGTCGCCCGTCATGGACACAATATTGCCCCGGCGCTGCCACGCCTCGACGATGCGGATTTTGTTTTCCGGCGACACGCGCGCGTAAACGGAAATATGCGGCAGCTTTTCGTCAAGCTCGCTGTCGTCCATCGCATCCAGCTCCATGCCCGTAACGGAAATATCGCCCTCGCGCATAATGCCGATCCGGCGCGCAATAGCCGAGGCTGTCACCTTGTGGTCGCCTGTAATCATGATGGGCTTGATACCCGCGCGGATCGCGTCGGTAACCGCCCGGCGGCTCTCCTCACGCGGCGGGTCGATCATAGACACCAGACCGATGAAGGTATAGCCGTTTTCGGTTTCCACGCTGAGCTTTTCCGTGCTCTCCTTGTAAGCAAAGGCAAGCACACGCAGACCTTCCTCGGAGTAAGTGTTGTTCGTTTCCAGAATCAGGCGCTTGTCCGCGTCGGTTATGGGACGCACGCCGTCCCTGGTGGTGATGCTCACACAGCGGTCAAGGATAGAGTCGAGCGCGCCTTTGGTGAGCACATGCTCCACGCCGTGGAGCTTATATTTGGTGGACATCATCTTGCGGTCGGAGTCAAAGGGAACCTCCTCCTCGCGGCTGAGGACGTCGCGGATGAGCGTTTCATCCAAACCGATGTGGCGAGAAGATTCAATCAGCGCGTATTCGGTGGGGTCGCCGATGCCTTTGCCGTCCACAATGCTGGAGTCGTTGTTGAGGATCATGCCGTAGAGCAGCTGGCGGTGCGCGCTGTCGGCAAGGTCAAGCTGCTCCTCGCGGATGCTCTCGCCGTTAATGAAAATCTTTTGCACCGTCATTTTGTTCTGTGTAAGGGTGCCCGTTTTATCGGAGCAGATAACCGACACACAGCCCAGGCTCTCCACCGCCTTCAAATCCTTGATAACGGCGTTTTCCTTTGCCATTTTTTGCGTGCCCAGCGCCTGCACAATGGTGACGATGGAGCCGAGCGCCTCGGGAATAGCGGCGACGGCGAGCGCCACGGCGTACATCAGCGAGTCAATAATCGCCTCGCCCTGCCAGTTATGCTGCCACATGGACAACACAAACACCAGCACGCTGATGATCATGATGATCACCGCAAGCCTGCCCGAGAACTTGTCGAGGCTCTGCTGCAGCGGCGTCTTTTTATCCTTGGCTGCATTCATCAGGGAGGCGATCTTGCCGATTTCGGTATCCATGGCGGTTTCGGTAACCACCACCATCGCCCTGCCGTAGGTCACCAGACTGCCGGAAAAGACCATGTTGGTGCGGTCGCCCAGCGGCACCTCGCCGCTGATGGTCTCCTCGGTTTTGTCGATGTTAAGCGACTCGCCCGTCAGGGAACTCTCATTGACCTGCAGGGAATAATTATGCAGGATCCTGCCGTCGGCAACCACCATATCGCCCGCTTCCAGAATGAGAATATCTCCCGGAACCACGTTCTTGGAGTCGATCTCAATTTTCTGTCCGTCGCGTATCACCTTCGCTGAGGGCGAGGAAAGCGATTTAAGGCTTGCAAGGGATTTTTCCGCCTTTACATGCTGCACGGTGCCGAGGATGGCGTTCATAATGATGACCGCAAAGATAACGATGGTGCTCTCCAGGTTGCCCGAGAAGATAGATATTATTGCCGCGGCGATCAGAATGATCACCAGGAGGTCGGCAAATTGTCCCAGAAACACCTGCAAAACCGTTTTCTTTTTTCCCTCCGCGAGCACGTTTTGCCCGTGACTGCGCAGCAGTTCATCTGCTTTTTGACGCGAATGTCCGTCGGTGGTGACGCCGAATTGCTTCAAAACGTCATTGCCCGGTTGTTGATACCAATTAGCCATACAAAACCTCCTGTTTCAATTGGAATAGCTCTTTAAACAGAAAAAAGACTCCTATTGCAGGGCGCCGTATGCGCAGGTCTGCAACAAAAGTCTCGTTCTTTCAGATATATCCGATATCATCTCAGATGATATGTGATTGACGAAATATATCACGGTATTCCGCGAACTACTCCCCTTTTTCCTCCATTATTATATCATCGGCGGAATTGTCTGTCAATATAATATCGGTTCCCTTTTGCAAATATTCCTCCTTCCGGCGCCTGCGCCTTCTGCGCGCACCGGGCGCCTTCGGTTTGCTGAACATGGTCAGAATAATCGCGACCAGACAAAGCACAGCCCCTGCCACCGACAACGGCACGCCTATTTGGAACTTCTTGAGAAGAATAATAACCACGGCGGCAACAAAAATCGCCAGACAGACAAACAGGAGGATAAAGCCGATTTTATACAAGATATTCATTTTAGGATACCGGTTCATGGTGTACCTCCGTCAAGTTGATTGGCAATAGACGCAAAATCAGCCAGCTGCAGCTGCTCGGCTCTGGCTGTCGGGGACACCCCCGCACGCTCCAGAAGGGCAGTGACAGACGCCTTGTCCATACCGAGACCCGCGCTGAGCGAATTGGCGATGACCTTGCGGCGCTGCGAAAATGATGCCTTCACCACACGGAAAAAGGCTTTTTCATCGCATTGTACAGGCGGCTCGGGAAGGATGTCCAGTCGGATGACAGCCGAATCCACCTTGGGCGCGGGCATAAAGGAGCCTGCACTCACGCCAAACAGCAACCGCGGCGCGGCGTAGTAGTTGACGGAAACCGTCACGGCGCCGCTCTCACGCGAGCCGACAGGGGCGCAGATGCGCTGTGCCGCCTCCTTTTGCACCATCACGGTGACAGCAGACACGGGGAGCCTGTCCTCGAGCAGCTTCATAATGACAGGCGAGGTGATATAATACGGCAAATTGGCGCACACCACCACTTCCATGTCAGCGAATTCCTCCGCAATCAGGCGGTTCAGATCCAGCTCCATCACATCCGCGTTGACGATGGTGACGTTATCAAAGCCCGCCAGCGTTTCCTCCAGCACAGGCAGCAGGCGTTTATCCAGCTCTACGCTCACCACCTTGTCGGCAAGGCGGCACAGCTCCTGCGTCAAAACACCGATACCGGGACCGATTTCTATGACGCCTACTCCCTGTCCCGCGCCCGAGCATGACGCCATGCGCGGACAGACAGAGGGATTGACCAGGAAGTTTTGTCCCAGCGCCTTGGAAAAGGTGAATCCATGTCTTGACAGGATTTCCCGGATAGTGGCTATATCGGAAAGTCGTTTCATTTTAATGTTCTCAATCCTTTCGGATATTTGTTCTTTAATCTTCCGCCCGACGCCTTGCCGAAGCCGACAGTCACGCCGTCCACACTGACCGCGGTGTACCCCTTGCAGCCGGGCGGCGCGTCAATTTCCTCGCCGTGAAGGAAGGCTCTGATGGCCGCGCTGTCACAGGGTAAATCGATGCAACGCGCACAATCCTCCGGCTTTGCAGCCATAAAGGCGCTGTGGTGCGGTTCCATACGACCGCGGACGATCTCACCCAGCAGCACGCCCGCGCGCAAAACGGGCAGACCCTTTATTTCTCTATAGTTCTCAGGAAGAATAATAATTTTATTGTTGCGCACCGTCACGCGGTCACCGAACGGGCGATTGGGAAACAGCGATTCATAAAATCGGAGAAGACTCTCGTCGGGCTTCTCCGCAACCGCTGTGTAATTAGTATACAGGAGCGTACCCTGCCGCCGCAGCCTCGCGGCAAAATGTCCCTCTCCCCCATCCATCGGAAAAATGCGGCGCGCCATCTGCAACGCGGGTCTGCCAAAGGACACGCCCGCATCCTCCGGTGCGAAGTCGGGGTTCTCCTCCAGGAAGCGGGTGATAACACCCTCGTTTTCCTCCTGTGAAAAGGTGCAGGTGGAGTAGACCAGTACGCCGCCGGGCTTGAGCGCCTGTTTTGCGCTGTTCAGGATATGCAGCTGCCGCGCGGCACAGCTCTTTACATGCTCCTCGCTCCACTCGGTGCGGGCTGCACTGTTTTTGCGGAACATACCCTCTCCGCTGCACGGCGCGTCGACGAGCACCTTATCAAATTGCCCCGCTAACGCAGCGCAGAGCTGCTCGGGGTGGCAGTTGGACACCACCGCGTTGCGTACACCCATGCGTTCCATATTCGATAAAAGAATATTGGCGCGGTTTCTGACAATTTCATTGCTCCACAGCAAGCCGCTGTTCTGCAGCTTGGCGCCGATTTGCGTGCTCTTGCCGCCCGGAGCGGCGCACAGGTCAAGCACGCAGTCACCGGGCTCTGCGCCGAGCATCTCCACTGCCGAGGTTGCGGAAGGCTCCTGCACATAAAACGCGCCCGCATGATGCAGCGGATGATTTCCCGGAGCGGAAACGCCCTCGGGAATGTAGTAGCCGTCGGGACAAAACGGCGTAGGCACTAAAGAAAAATCCAGCGCCGCCGCCAGCTTGTCCGCAGTGCATTTGAGCGTGTTGACGCGCAGTCCGCGGAAGTTTTCGCCGTTATAAAATTGTAAAAACGCCTCATACTCGCTGCCGAGCAGGGCTTGCATACGCTCCAAAAACTCCATAAGTGTAAGTGTGAAAGAATAAATAAAAACAATCGGCTAATACTAAATTCAGCGGACAGGAGGTGGTATCGTGAGCAAGAAGAAACAGACAACCGACTGCGACAACACAAAGGATTGCAGAAGCACAGAAGGCAGAAGACATCCTCAGAGCGCACAGGATAACAGCAAACAGTCCGCAAACGCCTAAACAGCAGCTCCCTCATTGGTTGAGGGAGCTTTTATTATGGGTTTAATAGCCGTACTCCTCGCCGATGATAATGACCTTGATGCGGTTAACATGGCGCTGCTGTGCGCAAACTACATAGTTACAGCAAATTCTGCCGTCGCCGTGACAGCCCTCGCACATATCGGGATCCTCCTTCTGCAGCGAGATGCATGCGCCCGTCTTGGCGCAGGGCGTTTCAATACCGAGGCGCACGGTGTTGGGCGGCGCCGCCTTTGTCTTGACGCGGGTGATGGCTTCTTCGATATTTTTCACCAGTTTATTAACGCCGCAAACGCAGATAACGCTCTTGGGGCCGTAGAGAATCGCCGCCACGCGGTTGGAATTGCCGTCCACATTATACAGCTCGCCGTTTTCGGTCACAGCGTTGGCGCTCGTGAAAAACGCGTCGGCACAGAAGGTCTTGCGGTAAATCTCCTCAACCTCCTCGCGCGTCTGACAGGCAGAGCGGTCAAGGAAGCGGTAGGGCTCCGAGGAGATAATATCATAAACCCCTGTTTCTTTGAGGGTAACAGAGCCGCCGCAGGACAAGGTGTCGCCGGGCTGAATCAGCGTTTTGACAAGCTCGCAAGCCTGTTCCTTTGTATCGACGTAGTACGCCTCCATACGGTTGCGCCGTAAATTTTTAAGCGTGGTTTCCACACGGGCTTTCATTTCATTTGTCATAGTATCACATCCTTTGCTTCATTATAGTATAACTTCCTTAATTTTGCAAGAGTTATTGCGGGTCGATAAAATCCTGATGGAAATATTCGACCACCGATTTAGCGAGAGAGCGGGCAATGTTGTCGATATTGTCGCGGATCCACTGCGCTTCCTTGCGGTTGTCGTGATAGCCCACCTCAATGAGCACGGCAGGCGCCTTGGTGCGGCGCAGCTCGGCGAGTGAGCGGGAAGGAATGGCGCGGATGTTGCCCGGCTCGCGGTAGATACTCTTGTAGTTATTGGCGAGAGTTTCAGCAAAGCGCTTCCCGTTGACGCTGGTAGGAAAATAGTAGATTTCCACACCTGTATTTTTCCCCGCCGAGGACTCGGGCGAGGCGTTGCTGTGAACGGCGAGGTGCAGATCGTAATTCTGCGCGTTCGCGTCCGCTATCACCTGCGAGAGCGTCATTTCGGGCTGGTTGCGGTCAAAGTCTATATTGTTCGCGCGCAGATACGGCTCCATGGCGTCGGCTATGAGGTACATATAATATTCCTCGTTGCCGCCGTCGATGTAATGATTAAATTCCTGCACCGAGGGACTGAGATAAATTTTCGGCATAGTTATTCTCCTCCGTTTCCGTATATGCTATGCGGGGAAAGGCAGGAGGTTGACAACAAGCTGCAATCTTTTCTTATTATTCTAATAAGTAATTATATTTGGCGAATTATATGATAAAATGATAAAAATATATAATATTTATATTTAAATTTCTATCTTAAAGGAGAAATGTACTATGAAATGGTATTGCACCGTATGCGGTTATGTTCACGAAGGCGACCAGCCCCCCGAGCAGTGTCCTGTTTGCAAGCAGCCCGCCTCCAAATTCAAGCCGATGGAAGAAGAGGCGGAATACGCCACCGTTCACAAGCTGGGCGAAGGCAAAATGCACGACACAAGCGAAGACATCATCAAGGACCTGAGAGCGAACTTTGAGGGCGAGTGCAGCGAGGTAGGTATGTATCTTGCCATGGCGCGCGTTGCCGACAGAGAAGGCTACCCCGAGGTTGCCGAAGCATTCAAGCGTTACGCATTTGAGGAAGCCGACCACGCATCCCGTTTTGCGGAGCTGCTGGGCGAAGTACTCACCGACAGCACCGAAAAGAACCTGAAAATGCGTGCCGACGCCGAAGCAGGCGCCTGCGAGGGCAAATTTGATCTCGCCAAGAGAGCCAAGGCGGCAGGTCTTGACGCGATCCACGACACCGTCCACGAAATGGCAAAGGACGAAGCCAGACACGGCGCGGGCTTTAAGGGACTTTTGAAGAGGTTCTTTGGATGATACACTCCAAAAAATGGATAGTCTGCCTGATTTCGATCGTTTTGCTGATTCCATTGGTTTTATGTGGCTGCGGCAAAACTCGCGTCGAAGTTGATGGACATGCAATGGAGCCCACATTAAAAAGCGGCGATGTCGTTTTTGCCGATCCTATTAACGGCGTTCCGAAAAACGGCGAAATTATTGTTATTCAGAAGAAAACCGGTTACACCAAACCAATCATTAAACGTGTCATCGCGGTTGAAGGACAGTCGCTCCGATTTGATTACGAAAACGAGCGCATTTTCGTTGACGAAATGCAAATTTCGGAACCATATATCAAAGAAACGACTTTCTCCGGCATCTATTGCGAAGATAGTATCCCCGAAGTCATTCCTGAAGGCAAGGTCTTTGTGTTGGGTGACAACCGTGCGGTATCCCTCGACAGCCGTTCCTCTAAGATCGGCTTGATTGATGTAAATGAAATCATCGGGGTGGTGCATCTCGAATAGCCACACGACGCAGATGAACAGCAAAGGACGAGGCAAGACACGGCG
>ONEN01000067.1 GCA_900316815.1 uncultured Eubacteriales bacterium
TTGTGCCGATGTTCGCGGCGGGACTGGTGATCGCGTTGGTGGAAAGCTTTCTGACATGAAGCACATACGATACTATATACTATATATGGAAACAGCCCTGCTCGCGGTGAGCAGGGCTGTTGTTGTCAATGAGATCAGTCATAGTTTCGCTGGATGCGGGAGCCGTTGCGAATGAAGCGCAGGAATGCGATGATCATGAGGATATAGCACACGGTTTTGGGGAGCATGAGCATTCCCAGCGTGGGGAGCAGCGGAGCAAAGACCGCAACGGGAATGTAAAACAGAAACGAGAGGGTGACATACAGCCAGATGCGGCGCAGCTCGTTGCTCTGACGGCGGGTCGTCCGATAGAGGAAGATGATCATCGCGCCGAGCGCCGCAAAGGGGATGTTGCGGACGGTTCCCCAAAGCAGGGAGCTTTCGTTCGTGAACCAGCCGTTTTGCGGCAGCAGGCAGAGCACCGCGCGGACGATCGCCGCCGCGAACACAAACAGCTTCAGGGAGCTGCCGCGCGGGGAGCGGAACAGCTGTTGGTGCAGCAGGTAGAGCAGCACATAGAACACCGTCATGGTGAGGGAGGTGATCAGCTTGCCGAGTCCCAGCTGAAAGGTGAAGTCGGCGTCGACAAAGTAGTTGAGCACGCGCGGAACCAGATGGAACGCGTCGCCCGCGCCCAGAACCAGCACGGCGCTGCCCATGAGAATGCCTGCCGCGTCGTGCTTCTTCCGCAGAATCAGGCAGCCCGAGAGGATGGCGGTGAGCAGGTAGAGAATATCAAAAATACTTTCGCCGTATTTCATGGCGGTTCCCTCCTAGATGATGAGGATATAGGGGTAGCTTGAAGCTTTCAGTTTGGCGAGGTAAGCGAGCACCATGTTCTCCGAGGTGGCGACGCAACCCAGCGTGGGACTGTCGTGGCTGACGTGGAAGAAGATGGCGGAGCCCTTTCCGTATTCCGTCGGGGAGGTGTTGTAGTTGATAACAAAGCCGTAGCGGTAGGAGGAGATTTCACTCATGTGCTCCGCGTGATCGTCGCCGAGCTTTTCGTCGCCTACCACCTTTTTGTTATAGTTGTCGGAATCAGGGTCATCTACCCAGTAGGTATCGGAGGTGATGTGGAAGCTGTCCAGTCCCGTTGCGGGGGCGTCGTACTGATAGAATGCCTCGCCGACGGAATACAGTCCCCGGGGCGTGGCGCTGGCGCCCTCGGACATATAGTCGGTGGTGCCGTTGGAGCCGACGTAGCCCTGACAGGTGAGGGAGGAGTCCTTTGACCAGACGCCGTTCGTGCGCTCAAAGAAGCTGATTTCGGCGGTGCTGCCAGAGGAATTGACGACCACCAGTTGGCTGCAGCCGTATCCGTAGAGTTCTTCCGACGATGCGCCGCCCCTTTCCAGAAGCTCTGCCATTTCGTCGGGAAGTGTCGCGGGCTCGGTGAGCTTTTTGGCGGCGGTTTCTTCCGTGCTGCCGCTAGGCTGTGTGGCGTCCTCTCCGGTGGCGGCGTTTGACTGAGAAGCGCCGGAGGGAGCGGAGGCGGCAGAGGGAGCGGAATCGGAAGCAGAAGCAGAGGCGGCGATTTGGCTTGGCGTCGCTGCAGATACCGCCGTTGCCGCGGGAATATTATTCGCGGCGGGGGAAGAGTTTTTTTTGGATGCGCTGAAATAATTGGTAAAGAGAAATGCGATAACACCGACAGCCAGCAGTATAACGGCAAGAGCCGCGATGATGATACCGATGGACTGGGTGCGGGTGAGCTTGTTCATGACTATTGAACCTCCGTGATGATGATGGGCTTTTTGTTTTTATCGAGCAGGGAAAGCAGGGTGTTCATATCGGACGCGCTGATGTCGATGCAGCCGTTGGTGGGAGCGATGGCGTCGTAACAGCCGCAGATGGTGATGACGGAGCTGTTGCCGGTGTCCACGTTGTCGGAGCTGAAGCCGCTGCCGTTATGCTGGATGAAAATGAGGGCGTTGTTTTGTCCGTTGGTGAGCTTTTCGCCCACGGGGTCAATGTGCGCGGAGCCGAATTTGGAGCGGGGACCGATTTGGTTGTACAGCTCGGGACGGCTGGGGTCGTCGCAGACGACGGTGTTGCTGTCGGAGGCGTAAACGTCAAGCCCGGTGTTCACCGAGGCGGCGGTCAGCACGACGCCCAGCGGGAACGCGCCCTTGGGAGTCATGGTGTTGTATTCGTAGTTGTTGCTGTTGATGCCTTCCTTGCCGACGGTGGCGGAGCAGCTGAACAGCTGTTCCCACTGACCGTTGCCCCATTGATAGAGCACCATTTGGGCGTAGGAGCTTCCCGCTCCCGCTGTGACAACGAGCTTTTGGTCGTAGGGGTCGGGGTTCTTCGCAGAGCCCTTGGAAACATAGAGGGTGACGGTGCTTCCTTTTGTCAGTGTGGTGCCGCCTGCGGGGATCTGGCGGATAACGCTGCCCTTGGCGACGCTTTCGCTTGTCTCCTCCTCGGTGGCTACCTTCAGCCCCTGCGCTTCCAGTGCCGATTTGGCGTCGGCGAGGCTCTTGCCCGAAACATTGGTCAGGGTGACCTCGTTGCTCGGCGTGGCGACAGGCTGCACTTGGGTGCTGCCCTTGTTGTCGGCGGCTCTGACATCGGGGGCGGGGGCGGTGGTGATAGCCGCGGCGCCGGAGGAGGCTGCCGGAGCGGTGTCGGGGGCTTTGTCGGCATTGCTTTGGAACAGGACAAAAGCCAGAATGCCGGCGGCTGCCAGCACAACCACGCTTGCGGCAATAATGGCAGCAATCAGCACGCTGTTGCTTTTTTGGGGCGGCTGCGGCACCGGAGGCGGCGGAAAGCCGTTGAGGGGCGGCTGCGGCGGCCGAGAGGGAGGAACGGCGCCATTGGCGGAAACGGTTTTGTTCCGTGCATTATTATCGGGTCTGCGCTCGTTTCTATCGGGAGGAACGTCGTCATTGGCAGAAACGGTTTTGTTCCGTGCATTATTACCGGGTCTGCGGTCGTTTCTTACGGGCGGAACGTCGTCATTGGCAGAGAGGGTTTTGCTTACCGCCGAATGATCGGGCCTGCGGTCGTTTCTTACGGGCGGAGGGGCGGCCTCGGCAAGGACGGTTCTGCCCGCGTCGGCGGACTTGACTGTATAGCCGCAGTACGGACAGAAGATGACGCTATCAGGGTGTTCTTTGTGGCAGCGGGGGCAGATCATGGGAGTCTCCTTTGTTAATTTACGGGTTTGCAGGCGGGTAAACGGTTGGGTAAGTCATTTGCTGTATGCTGCATCAATACTAATTACTTCCCAATATACGTCTGTTGCGTATTGCCCGCCGTAATTATCTTGGTTGTCCTTTACAGTGATGGTACAATCTATCCTATTGTTCTCATAGACAGATAAATCTACTCCGTTTCCAGGGATAACCATATAGCCAATACTTAATCCCGTCTTTGTTATCGCGTATTCCTTCAAATCGTTGGGATCATAAAAAAGTGTGACCCCATATAACTTGATTTGTTGACCAAGATGTTCTTTTTCTGTGTTGGCGAAGCTTTCAAGGGCGTCAGCGTTGTCGATAACCAGTATTTCATTCTTTTCGGGAACAGAGTAGGTTCCTTTGGTCTCGTTCACGCTGACGAGGGTGAACTCGCGAAGGTTGCTGTTGATAGTCAGGGTAAGGTCGCAGAGTTTGCCTAAAGCGTCCGAAACATCTGCGTTATCTGGTAATTCAACCGGGAACGAATACCCGTAACCGCTGTATTTCAGGGTATATCCGGGTATTGCGGTGCTGTCGCTTTGTAACACGCAGTCATGCACAAGGATTTCTGCGGCAAAGTGGCGGTTCATATTGTTGTAGATGTCATATAAATCATCAAAACCGGTGATGCTGATGGTTTCGGAAAAGTAGTAAGGTGTAGTTGTCGCGGGAGGTTCCGTGACGTCATCTGTTTGGGAGGATTGCTCGGGCGTATCGGGCGGGGCCGGTGCAGAAGACAGGTTTGTGAAGATGATCACGGCTGCTGCGGCAATGGCGATGACAGCCAGCGCCAGACCGCCTATTAAAAGAACGTTAATCGGCTTTTTGGGCGGCCGCGTATTGACGGCAGGAGGCTGCGCAGAGGGTGGGAGCTCCGCAGGCATTTCCGGTTGAATGTTTGCGGCGGAGTCTGTTTTTGCTTCTACGGTGACGTTCGGCTCCGGGTTGTTTCCGTCGGTGAACCATTCGGGCGGTTTGTCCGCGCCGGTGAGGGGGTAGGGTGCCGTCCGCCCACTGCTTTGAAACGCCCGTTCCAATTCATCCGCCAGCTCGCCCATGCTTTGGATGCGGTCCTGCGGCTGAACGGCGAGACCCTTCAGGAGCACGTTCTCCGCACGCGGCGGAAGCTTTACGCCCAGCTCCGAGGGCTTTTTCAAATCGTCAGATGTCATGCGGTCAAGCGCGTCCGGCGGGGTTCTGTTGAGAATGCAGGCATAGAGGGTGGCGCAGAGGGCGTACACGTCTGTCCAGGCGCCCTGCCTGCCCTTGCGGCTGTACTGCTCGCAGGGGGCGTAGCCCGGCTTGAGCATGACGGAAATGGTATGCGTCTCCTCACCCGACAGATAGCGCGCCGCTCCGAAGTCGATCAGCTTCAGGCTGCCGTCCGGCTGCATCATGACGTTGTCGGGGGAAATGTCGCGGTGGATGATCCCCGCGCTGTGCATCTTTTCGAGCGAGCGCATCAGCGGCAGAAAAGCGCGGATCAGCGTTTCCGCGTCAAAGGGACCGTCCTCCCGCACGCATTGGAAAAGCGTCTTGCCGTCGATATACTCCATGACCATGTAGGCGGTGTTGTTTTCGCTGAAAAAGTCGCGGACAACGACGATGCTGCGTTCCCGGGAGAACCGCGCGAGATGCTGCGCCTCCTGCAGAAAGCGCTCTTTGCCGTTGTTGTAGTAGCTTCCCTTGGTGGAGAGGGTGGGCGTGACCTCGTTGGAGATGGTGTTGCTGCGGTTGGCAAAGCCCGAGGGGAAGTATTCCTTGATGGCAATGTCAATTTGCAGCAGCTTGTCGAAGCCCTTGTAGGTGATGCCGAAGCCGCCCTCGCCCAGTGAAGTGCCGACAATATAGCGCCCGTTGAGGACGGTGCCTGCCGCGAGGTGGTGCTGCGGATTCAACCCCGCTGCGGCGGTGCCGCAGTAGGGGCAGAAACGGGCGTTATCGGGATATTCCTGATGGCAGAGGGGGCAGAACATGAGAGTCTCCTTATATATTATTAGAAAAGAAATCGCTGCGCGGCATTACAGAATGGTCGCGCCGCCGAGAACGGTATCGTTTTGATAGAGCACGACCGCCTGTCCCTTGGAGATGGCGCGCTGCGGCTCGTCAAATACGACGCGGATGGTGTCGTCGTCCACCGCGTAGACCGTGGCGGGCTGTTCCTTTTGGTTGTAGCGGACGCGCGCGGTGACGCGCAGCGGCTCTGTTATAGCATCAATAGCGGAAAGGGTAACGTCGTTTGCCAGCAGCTCTTTGGAAAAGAGGGCGGCGTTGTCGCAGAGGACGACCTTGTTTTCCGCTAGGTTTTTTTCTTTTACATACATGGGGTGCGGCAGCGCCAGCCCTAAGCCCTTGCGCTGGCCGACGGTGTAGCGGATGATCCCCTTGTGTTCGCCGAGAACACGGCCGCTCTCGTCGACGAAATCGCCGCAGGGATAGGTTTTGCCGGTGCGCTCCTCGATGAAGCGGGCATAGTTGCCGTCGGGCACAAAGCAGATGTCCTGGCTGTCGTGCTTGCGGGCGTTGATAAAGCCGAGGCGTTCGGCGATGGCGCGGGTCTCGTCCTTGGTGAGTCCGCCGAGGGGAAAGATGATTTTGTCGAGCTGCGCGCGCGTCAGCGGATAGAGCACATAGCTCTGGTCTTTGCTGCGGTCGACCGCTTTTTTGAGCACGCGCCTGCCGCGCGCTTCGTCGTAGGTCACAATGGCGTAGTGTCCCGTTACCACGCAGTCAAAGCCCAGCTCGTCCGCGCGGCGCATCAGCCTGTCAAATTTGATGAAGCGGTTGCAGTCGATGCAGGGGTTGGGTGTGCTGCCCGCTTCGTAGGCGCGGATAAAGCGCGCGATGACGGTTTCTTCAAAGCAATCCTTGAAATTGCAGACAAGGTGCGGGATTCCGAGCTTGCGGCAGACGCTGCGCGCGTCTTCTACATCGTCGAGTGAGCAGCAGGTTTTGCCCGCGCCTTCGTTTTCGCTGTCATAGAGCTTGAGGGTGACGCCCGTGCAGTCGCAGCCCTGCTGCTGCATGAGATAGGCTGCCACCGAGCTGTCTACACCGCCGCTCATGGCAATCAGTGCTTTCTTTGCCATCTTATTCACCCAGGCGGATCATTTCGTCAATGCAGCGCCGCGCGTCGCGGATGGTGTCGTCGTCGAGCTTGATTTCCTCGCCGCCGCAGCCGGCAAGGCAGTTGTAGACGTCCACGAGGGTGGTTGCCTTCATGTTGGGGCAAATCAGCTTGAGGCTGAGAATATGGAAGCGCTTGTCGGGGCACATGTACTGCAGGTGCTCGGCAATGCTGATTTCGGTGCCGATGATGAATTCCTTTTTATCCGACTTGACGGCGTAGTCCATGATGCCGGAGGTGGAGCCGACGTAGTCCGCCATGGCGCAGACGGCAGGTACGCACTCGGGATGCACCAGCAGCTCCGCGTCGGGAGCAAGCGCCTTTGCCGCTTTTACGTCGTCGGCGGTGACGCAGGCGTGAATCGGGCAGCCGCCGTTGAGCAGCTTGATGTTTTTATCGGGGCACTGCGCGGCGACGAAAGCGCCGAGATTGCAGTCGGGGATAAAGAGGATGTCCTTGTTGGGGATTTTGCCGACGATCTTGACCGCCGAGGAGCTGGTGACGCAGACGTCGCAGATGGTTTTGAGCGAGGCAGTGGTGTTGATGTAGGCGACGACCGTGTAACCGGGGTAGTTTTCCTTGACCTGCGCGATCAGCTCTTTATCCATCTGATCCGCCATGCTGCAGCCCGCCATGGGCTGGGCGAGCAGCACCGTCTTTTCGGGGGAGAGAAGCTTGCAGGTTTCCGCCATAAAGCGCACGCCGCACATGAGGATGTTTTTGTTCTGTGCCTTGGATGCGTCAACGCTCAGCTTGTAGCTGTCGCCCGTATAATCGGCGATTTCGCAGATTTCCCGCGCCTGGTAGCTGTGGGCGAGAATGCAGACGTCTTTTTCTTTTTTGAGTCGGATGATTTCCTGCTGAAGCTGAGCAATGTTCATAATGGTAATTCCTTTCTTTTTCTCCGCAAGGACAGCCTATGGGGCTTGCCGCTAAAGGAGATTGTTGTTATATATACGCTTTCATTATACAATCATACGGCAATTTATGCAATAGAAAAACAAGGTTTATTTGTGAATTTTTATATAATAGAAATAGTATGCCAATCAACTGTCATAAATAATGACGAAACAGAAAACGGATTGCCGCAGAAGCGGATATTTGAAAATTGATGTTTTTTATGAGAGGAAGAAAAAAGTCTCGTGAAAACTCTTTACTTTTGAATATTTATGTGCTATAATCTACTCACTGGAAATGTATTTTACACGTTGATGTGATTGATGTGTTAAAAAAGTCAGTCAGGAGGTTTATTATGAAGAAGCTTATTACAATGATGATTGCAGTTTTGATTATCGCGTTCTCTTGCTTCACGGCTTTTGCGAAGGTTCAGAGCCCTGTTGCGACAAAGAGTGTCGGCGGTGGCAGTTCGAGCACTGTTACTTCACCCAAGACCGGCTCGGATGACGCTCTTGTTTACGCTTTAATCGCTGCTTCCGTTGTTGGCTGCGGCGTTGCTTCTGTAGCGCTTGCCAAGACAGCGAAGAAGGACTGATCAACATTGACAATGAGCCTCTGCTTCTTTTGCAGGGGCTTTTTTCTGTTGCCAAACAGTACAGGAAATGTATTGACTTTATGTCAAATCAGTGTTAGAATAACAAAGTATGTGGTGATGAAACAATGAAAAGAATCATTAAGAAGAGAGCATTAATAGGACTGATTGCGTTATTTGGCTTGATTATTGTCTGCTCGGGAGGATACCTCCTGTTTAAATATTTCAATATGCTGGAGGCAGACAAAACCAACAAACAGCTGCAGGATGAATTCGCGGCCAACCTGCAAATAGGTACAAGCGCGCCGGAGGGCTACTACCTGACCATGCCTGCCGCTCCCGAGGGTGATACTTCGCCGGAGACGACGGCGGCTCCCGTAGACCCGAACAGCCCGGTGGACTTTGAAGGTCTGATGAAGCAGAACCCGGATGTTTATTCATGGATTTATATTCCCGATACCAAAATATCGTTTCCTGTTCTGCAGTCCGAAACGAATCCGGACTTTTATCTTGAACATGATGTATATAAGAATTACAGCTTTCCGGGCGCCATTTATTCGCAGCCGGTGAATAAGCGCGATTATTCCGACAGGGTGACGGTGCTTTACGGTCATAATATGCTCAACGGCACCATGTTTGCCGATCTGCACAAGTTTACCAACCAAAGCTTTTTTGACTCGCATCCCTATTTTTATGTCTATACAAAGGACCGCAAGCTGACCTATGAGGTGGTATCGTCGCACGGATTTG
>ONEN01000048.1 GCA_900316815.1 uncultured Eubacteriales bacterium
TGAGAGCCGAGGCACTCGGCCGCGTTATAGCGCGGCGTTTAGAGAAAGCGTTGTTAAATGCATTCTATCCAAAGCCGCACTGACCGCCGGAGCACCCGGTAACATTACCCGGCAAAGAAGAGGTGTTCAACCAGTATTTTGATGCCGAGCAGGATAAGGATGACGCCGCCTGCCAGCTCTGCCTTTGACTTGAACCGAACGCCGAACACGTTGCCTATTTTCACGCCCGCCGCCGAAAACGTGAAGGTCGTTACGCCGATAAGCGCGATTGCGGGGAGAATCTGCACCTCCAGAAAGGCAAAGGTCACGCCCACCGCCAGCGCGTCTATGCTCGTGGCGACGGCAAGCGGCAGCATGGTCTTGAACGACAAGGAGTCGTTGACCTCCTCGTCCTTTCCGAACGACTCGCGCACCATGTTCGCGCCGATGAGCGCGAGCAGCACAAAGGCGACCCAGTGGTCTACGCTCTTGATCAGCCCCTCAAACTGCCTGCCCAGCAGCCAGCCTATCAGCGGCATCAGCGCCTGAAAGCCGCCGAAATACAAGCCCGCGATAACGCCGTGGCGCGGGCGCAGCGTTTTGACCGAAAGTCCCTTGCAGACAGACACCGCGAACGCGTCCATCGACAGGCTCACGGCAAACAGAAACAGCTCTATGATTCCCATACATACACCTCACTTGAATACCAGCTGCACCAGCAGCATATACACCGCAACGCCGCCGAACACGCTTACCAGCGTATTGCGCAGCCACACATGCATTCCCACCACGAACGCCGCCGCAATCAGCTCGGGCAGTCCGTAGGGGTACTGCAGCACCGACACGTCCTTGAAGCAATAGACGACCAACATGCCGATGATAGCATATGGCAGCACACTGCCCAAATATGTAATCACCTGCGGTCTTTTGCGTCCCTCGGGGAACGCCAGAAAGGGCAGAAAGCGCGTAAAGGCGATCACCGCCGCCATAATGAGCACCTGCCACAGCGGATGCAAGTCAGTCATCCTTCTTCACCTCATCCCTCGTTTTATCAAGCCGCCTGCGGAGCACGACCATTTCCACCGCGATCAGAAACAGCGACGGCACAATGAAATACTGCGCGCCGAAGATAACCAGACACACCGCCGTGGTGGCGGCGCCGAGGATCGCCGGCAGGTGATCCTTGCTGTCGAGCCACTGCTCCACCATGATCACTATGAACAGCGCGGTCATGGCATAGCCCGCTCCCTCGCTTGAGAACGGCAGGAACATGCCCAGCACCGCGCCCAGCACGCAGCCCGTTATCCAGTAGCTGTGGTTGAGGGCGGTGAGAAAGAAGTAGTACAGCCTGTGGTTCACATCGTCGCCCGGCTTCACCGTGGCGGTGATGGAATAGGTTTCGTCCGTCAGGCCGAAAATAAGATAGGGCTTGACAATGCCCGTGCCGCGGTACTTATCCAGCAGCGATACGCCGTAGAAAAAGTGGCGGCAGTTGATGATCAGCGTCATAAAGGCGGTTGTCAGCAGCGACGCGCCGCTTGCCATGAACTCTACGCCCGCGTATTGTCCCGAGCCCGCGAACATGGTGACGCTCATCAGGATCGCCCACCAAAAGCTGTAGCCGTGGCTCTGCAGCAGCACGCCGTAGCCGATGCCGAGCGCCAGATAGCCCGCCATGATGGGCAGACTGTCGCGAAAGGCGCGTTTAAAGGTTCGTTTTTTCAAATTTAATCACCCCTCCGTCTCAGTATTTGAAATACTGCGTGCTCAGAATTTTAAAATGATTTTTCCGAAAGTCGATAACGCCCTCGCGCTTCAGCTTTCCCAGTGTGCGCGACAGCGACGCGCGGTCAACCGACAGATACGAAGCCATGTCCTCGCGCGATAGGGAAAGCGTAAACTCATACGACCGCTCCGCCTCGCTCTTGATTTGCAGATAGCGCAGTACCTTGTCGCGGATGGTTTTCTGCGAAAGGCAAATCAGGTGCTGCGACAGCGACATAAACAGCTGCCGCTGCGCCGCCATCAGGTTGACGAGCATTTTATGCTGAACGGTGACAAACGCTTCGTTGGTCACCACCAGCACCTCGGGGTTCACCATAGCCAGTGTGCTGGGCGTTTCGGCGACGACCTCATACAGCACATTGTATTTGCTCACCATGAACTGCATGGTGCCGATGTGCCCCGTATTGCGCAGCGTATTGAGAACGGTCTTGCCGCCGCTGTAATCGGTGGTAAACACCGTTACGCTGCCCGTCAGCACAACGCCGAGCTTGTAGTGGTCGCCCGGCGCGATGGAAATATGCTGCTCGGGCTCCAGCTCCATGTATTCGGGCTTGGCGTAGGCAAAGAAGGCGGTGATCTCCGCGTCGCTCATTCCGCTGAACAGCGGATTGCTGCGGAGGTCGTCCATGTATTCGGCAAAAAGGGTTTCGGACTGCAGATTCATCGTATTTCTCCTCAGATGGTTGCTAACTTCCAATTTTACCACAATCCCCCTTAAACGGCAATACCAAATCCGAAAATGGCACGGAAATCAATTTCGAAAAAATGAGCGCCAAAGCGCTCAATTCATGCCATGTAATGGCAATTCATGGCAAAGCCAATTCATGCACCGAAGGTGCTATTCATTCCTGAATTAACGGTTTCCGTTATAGAAAACGCTGCAAGTGTTATCCTGCGTCGGCACAGGAATGAATTGCCGCCCTGCGGCATGAATTTACTGCGTAATGAATAGTGCCTGCGGCACATGAATTGCCGCTGCGCGGCATGAAGCAAGAACGACAGAGTAAGTGAATAATATACAAAAATATTTACAATTCGTTGTATAATATGTATATTGGATAAAGTGCGATTCTGTGGTACAATAACAATATATGCGTTTTTTACAGGGAACGTATATGTCCCGATTCCATATTCGGAGGATAGCTATGAAATTGAAAGGTATCAGAGTACCGCACAAGAAAAATACGGCGCAGTCCGTTCCCGTGCGCGTTCCCGTTCCCAAGACGGTGACGATCCCGATGTCCATGCACATCGGCCGTCCCGCCAAGCCCGTCGTCAAGCGCGGCGATACGGTGAAGGTGGGGCAGCTGATTGCGGAAGCGGACGGCTATATTTCTGCGCCGATTCACGCGAGTGTTTCGGGTAAGGTACAAAAAATTGACGAAATCACAACTGCCATGGGCACCAAGGTTGCCGCCGTGGTAATTGAATCCGACGGTCTGCAGGAGGTCAGCGAAACCGTGCAGCCGCCCGACGTGCACGACCTCACCACCTTTGTGGACGCGGTGCGGCACAGCGGCTCCGTCGGTCTGGGAGGCGCGGGCTTTCCCACCTTTGTGAAGTTCAGCTTCAACAACGACCTCAGCGTAGTGGACGCCGTGGTGATCAACGCCGCCGAGTGCGAGCCGTACATCACCTCCGACACACGCACCCTGCTCGACAGGGCGGACGAGGTGTTCGAGGGCATTGCCCTGCTCAAGAAATACCTCAAGGTGAAGCGCTACGTCATCGGCATTGAAAACAACAAGCCCGACGCTATAGCCAAGGCGCGCGAGCTCGCCGCTAAAACCGACGGGGTAGAGGTGCATGTGCTGCCTGCGGCGTACCCGCAGGGCGGCGAGAAGGTGCTGGTGTACAACACCCTGGGCAGGATGATCCCGCTGGGCGGCCTGCCGCTGGACGAGGGCGTGGTGGTGATCAACGTCACCACGCTGGCATTCATCGCGCATTACATCAAAACAGGTATGCCTCTGGTAGAAAAGTGCCTGACCGTTGACGGCTCCGCGGTAAAGGAGCCGAAGAACATCATCGCTCCCATCGGTATGTCCATAGCCGATGTGCTCGAGAGCGCGGGCGGCTGCAAGGACGACCCTGCCAAGGTGCTCTACGGCGGCCCCATGATGGGCATTGCCGTGCCCGACCTGAGCGCGCCCGTTCTGAAAAACACCAACGCCGTCATCGCGATGGACGCGGCGGAGGCGCGGCCTCCCAGGACGACGCCCTGCATCAACTGCGGCGCCTGCCTGACCCACTGTCCGCTGCGGCTAGACCCGCGCGCCATCTCAAAGGCGTACAGGCAAAACGACCCCGCCGAACTGAAGGCGCTGCACGCCGATTTGTGCATGGAGTGCGGCTGCTGCTCCTATGTATGCCCTGCCAAGCGCCATCTGGTGCAGACGAACAAGCTGGCTAAGGCAGTGCTGCGCGAATATGACGCCCGGCAGCGGGAGAAAAAGGAGGGGGCAAAATGAACAAGCTGATTTCCGCGGCGTCGCCGCATTTTCACCGTCCGCGCACGACGCGCACGATCATGCTCGACGTCATCATCGCGCTGGCGCCCGCCATGATCGCCTCCGTCATCTTCTTCGGCTGGCGCAGTATGCTGGTCATCGCCGATTGCGTCGCCGTTTGTATGCTGTCGGAATGGGGCTTTGAGAAGCTCTGTAAAAAAGAAAACACCGTGGGCGACCTCTCGGCAGTGGTGACGGGCATTATCCTCGCGCTGAACCTGCCCGTTGACGTGCCGCTCTGGCAGGCGTCGCTGGGCGGCGTCATCGCCATTGTGGTGGTCAAGCAGCTCTTCGGCGGTATCGGACAGAACTTCGCCAACCCCGCCGCCACCGCGCGTATCATCCTCATGACCGCCTTTTCGGGCAGCATGACGAGCTGGGCGGTGCCGCAGGCGTTCCGCTTTATTCCCGACGCCGTGTCGGGCGCTACGCCGCTGGCGTTGATTGCAAAGGGCGAGACGGCGAACCTGCCCTCTTATCTGGATATGTTCCTCGGCAATACGGGCGGCTGCCTGGGCGAGACAAGCGCGCTGGCGCTGCTGCTCGGCGGCGCGTACCTGCTGTTCAGGGGCGTTATCACCTGGCACACCCCCGTCGCGTTCATCGGCACCGTGGCGCTGATGTCGCTCGTATGCGGACAGGACGTGACCGCGCAGGTGCTTTCGGGCGGTCTGATGATAGCGGCGTTCTTTATGGCGACCGACTATTCCTCGTCCCCTGCGACAAAGTGGGGCAAAATCATCTTCGGCATCGGCTGCGGCGTGATCACCTGTCTGATCCGCTTCTGGGGCAACTTCCCCGAGGGCGTGAGCTTCTCGCTGCTGATCATGAACATCCTGACGCCTTACATTGAAAAACTGACGCGCGCCAAGCCGCTGATAGGGGAGGTAGACAAGAAATGAAAGAGATTGTCAAGCCTATCGCGGTGCTCGCCGCCATCTGTCTGGTGGTGACGGCGCTGCTGGCATACATCAACTCCGTGACCGCTCCCATCATTGCCGACGCTGACGCCAAGGCGGAAGCCAAGGCGGTGCAGGAGGTGCTTGCGGACGGACAGGATTTTGAGACCGTCTATAAAAAGGGAGCCGACGACAACAAGCTGACCGCCGCTCTGCCCGCCGAGGTGACGACCGTCTACAAGGCGAACAACGGCGCGGGCTATGTGTTCCGCCTGGAAACCAAGGGCTACGGCGGCACCATCAGCCTGATGTGCGGCATTAAGGCGGACGGCTCCATCGAGAGCACCCAGACGCTGACGCACAGCGAGACAAGCGGCATCGGCTCCAAGGTAGTGGACAACGAAAGCGGCTACCGCGAGCGCTATGTGGGCAAAACAGCCGCCGACTATGACGGCGTTGACGCGGTGACGGGCGCTACCATTTCCTCAAAGGCATACAAAAAGGCCGTGAAGGCGGCGTTTGAGGCGTTTGAAGCCGCAACAAAGGAGGCGCAACCGTGAACACACTGCAAAACTTTTCCAAGGGCTTAATCAAAGAAAACCCCGTGCTGGTGCTCGTGCTGGGCACCTGTCCCACACTTGCCACCTCCACCAGCGTCAGCAACGCGCTGGGCATGGGCGCGGCGGCTACCGTGGTGCTGCTCTGCTCCAACATCGTTATCTCTGCTTTGCGCAAGGTGATCCCCGACAAGGTGCGTATCCCCTGCTACATCGTACTCATCGCGGGCTTCGTCACCATGGTGCAGATGCTTGTCAAGGCGTTTGCGCCCGCGCTGGATAAATCGCTCGGCATCTTTCTGCCGCTGATCGTCGTTAACTGTATCATCCTGGGCAGAGCCGAAATGTTCGCCAACAAGAACACCGTTTTCGATTCTGCCGTTGACGCGCTGGGCATGGGCGCGGGCTTTACGCTGGCGCTGTCGCTGATGGCGGTCATCCGCGAGGCGTTCGGCAACGGCACCTTCCTGGGTATGCCCGTTCCCGTTCTGGCGGACAATAAGATATCCATTCTCACCATGGCGCCCGGAGGCTTTTTTGTATTCGGTCTGCTGATCGCCATGGTCAATAAATTCGGCAAGCATAAGCCCAAAAAGCGCGACTTCGGCTGCGCGGGCTGTCCGCAGGCGGCTGCCTGCGGCAGAGCGGCAAACGGCGGCTGCGGCGCTGAAACGGAGGTGGCGGCGAAATGACAAAATTCATCGTTATCCTGCTCTCCGCGGTCTTTGTGAACAACTATGTGCTGTCGCGGTTCCTGGGTATCTGCCCGTTTCTGGGCGTTTCCAAAAAGCTGGATTCCGCCACGGGCATGAGCCTGGCGGTCATCTTCGTCATGCTGATGGCGACCGCCGCCACATGGCCGATCCAGACCTTCTTACTCGCGCCCAATAACCTGGGCTATTTGCAGACGATCATCTTTATCCTCGTCATCGCCGCGCTGGTGCAGCTCGTGGAGATCGTGCTTAAGCGCTATGTGCCCTCGCTTCATCAGTCGCTGGGCGTGTACCTGCCGCTCATCACCACCAACTGCGCGGTGCTGGGCGTGACGATCCTCAACATCGACTCCGAATACACCTTCCTCGAGTCGATGGTCAACTCGCTGGGCAGCGGTCTCGGCTTCTTCCTCGCCATGGTGATGTTCTCGGGCGTGCGCTCCAAAATCGAGGGCGCGGACATTCCCGAGAGCTTCAAGGGTCTGCCCGTCACGCTGATCGCGGCTTCCATTACCTCGCTTTCCTTCCTGGGCTTCGGCGGCGTGGTGGAAAATATGTTTCCTGTTTAACGGAGGTGGCGCGAAATGAATGAAATTCTGATTGCGGTGATCCCCGTTGTGATTATCGGTATTGTCTGCGCCGCCGTGCTGGTGACGGCGTCCAAGCTGATGGCTGTAAAGGAGGACGAGCGCTTCCCCGCGGTGCGCGACTGCCTGCCGGGCGCCAACTGCGGCGCGTGCGGCTTTGCGGGCTGCGACGGCTATGCCAAGGCGCTCTGCGAAAATCCCGACACCCCTGCCAACCTCTGCACCCCCGGCGGTGACACCGCCGCCAAGGCGCTCAGCGAGGTGCTCGGCGTGGAGTTTGAGGACGTGGTGGAGCAGGTGGCGGTCGTCCGGTGCTCGGGCGACTGTGAACACACGCAGGACAAGGTGCAGTATGTCGGCATACAGAGCTGCAAGGCTGCCAAGCTGTTTTACGGCGGCAAGGGCAGCTGCACCTACGGCTGTCTGGGACTGGGCGACTGCGCCGAGGCGTGTCCGCAGAACGCTATCTTCATCAAGGACGGCGTGGCGCAGGTGTACACCTGCGACTGTATCGGCTGCGGCATCTGTGCCAAGGCGTGTCCGAATCATCTGATTTCGCTGGTGCCCGACGTCAAAAAGACCGTTGTGGCGTGCAGCAACCGCGACAAGGGCGCGGCAACGCGCAAGGTGTGCTCCTCAGGCTGTATCGGCTGCAGAAAGTGCGAGCGCGTGTGCCCGAGCGGCGCCATCAAGGTAAAGGACAACGTGGCGGTCATCGACTATGAAAAGTGTACCGACTGCGGTTCCTGTGCCGCCGCCTGCACAACAGGCTGCATCAGGACAGAGGATCTGAGCGGATGCCATCATTTTACTTCGTAAAATGAAATGGACAGGTGAAGCCGCTGCAAAACAGGGAGAAAACACGCCGCGGTAAGTTCATACAAATGAAATTGAAATCGGGCAGACAAGGTGGTTTTAAAGCCAACCTGTCTGCCCGACCTTTATTTTCCAGTGTCCATTTTCAATTCTCAATTTGACAATTGCCAATCTCATTGGCAATTGTCTCTGTGCCTTTGGCAGTGCGCGCAGTCGCCGGAGCAGCCCTTTCCCTTGCGGCGGCGGAGGATGATCGCCGCGACAGCCGCGCCGATGAGGAGCGCCAGCACAGCGGCGACGATGATATCGGCAGTATTCATACGAGCCCTCCTATACGCCGCACAGCATGGCGATCAGGTGCGCGAGGAACGCGGCGGCATAGGCGATCACGCACTGCCACACCACAACGCCGCCTGCCCACTTGGCGCCCAGCTCCCGCCTGACGGAGGCGATCGCCGCCACGCAGGGGGTGTAGAGCAGGCTGAACACCAGCAGCGAAACCGCCGCGAGGGTGGAAACAGCCGTCTGTATGCCGTCCGTATAGAGGATCTCCAGGGTGGAAACCATGCTCTCCTTCGCCATGACGCCGCTGATGAGGGCGGTCACGATTTTCCAGTCGCCCAGTCCGAGCGGCGCGAATACGGGCGCGATGAAGCCCGCGATCTGCGCGAGCATACTCTCCTGCGAGTTGCTGACGGGATTGAACTGCCAGTTGAAATTCTGCAGCACCCACACGATGACGGTGGAGATGAAGATGACGGTGAAGGCGCGCTGGATGAAATCCTTCGCCTTGTCCCACAGCAGGCGCACCACGTTCATGGCGCCCGGCAGGCGGTAGTTGGGCAGCTCCATCACGAACGGCACCGCCTCGCCCTTAAAGAGCGTTTTCTTGTAAAACAGCGCGATCAGAATGCCCGTCACAATGCCGAGCAGGTACAGCGCCGAGATGATCAGCCAGCTGATGTCCTTAAAGAAGGCGTTGACAAAGAACGCGTAAACGGGCAGCTTTGCCGTGCAGCTCATAAACGGGGTGAGCAGAATGGTCATTTTGCGGTCGCGCTCACTCGGCAGGGTGCGCGTCGCCATCACGGCGGGAACGGTGCAGCCGAAGCCGATGAGCATGGGTACGATGCTGCGCCCCGAAAGTCCGATCTTGCGCAGCAGCTTATCCATAAAGAACGCCACGCGCGCCAGATAGCCGCTGTCCTCCAGAATGGAGAGGAACAGGAACAGCGTGATGATGATCGGCAAAAAGCTCAGTACGCTGCCGATTCCCTGAAAAATGCCGTCCGTTATCAGGTTGGTGAATATCGGGTTCACCTCGGCGCTCTCCAGCGCGCCGCGCGTCAACTCGGTCAGCGCCTGAATGCCGTCCGCCAGCAGGTTCTGCAAATTGCCGCCGATGACGCTGAACGTCAGCCAGAAAATGGAGGTCATGATCAGGATGAACATGGGGATAGCGGTAAACCTGCCCGTCAGCAGCTTGTCAATGTTGGCGCTGCGGCGGTGCTCGCGGCTCTCCTTCGGCTTGACCACCGTCTGCGCGCATACTCTGTGGATATAGGTGAAGCGCATATCGGCGATGGCGGCGTTGCGGTCAAGCCCCAGCTCTTTTTCCATCTGGCGGATGATGTGCTCCAGCATCTCCTTTTCGCTGTCCTCAAGGGCGAGCTTTTCCAGCACCAGCGCGTCGCCCTCCACCACCTTGCTCGCCGCGAAGTGCAGGGGCAGCTGCGCCGCCGCCGCTTTATCCTCTATGAGATGGCGCACTGCGTGCAGACAGCGGTGTACGGCGCCGCCCTTTTCGTCGGCGGAGCAGAAGTCCTGCCGCTGCGGCTTTTCCTGATAGTGGGCGATGTGGATGGCGTGCTTCACCAGCTCGTCAACGCCCTGGTTCTTGGCGGCGGAAATCGGCACCACGGGCACGCCCAGCAGCGCCTCCAGCGTATTGATATCCACCGAGCCGCCGTTGGCGGTCAGCTCATCCATAATGTTCAGCGCCACCACCACGGGGGTATCCATTTCCAGCAGCTGCATGGTGAGGTAGAGGTTGCGCTCAATATTGGTAGCGTCCACGATGTTGATGATCGCCCGGGGCTTTTCGTCCAGCACGAAGCTGCGCGAGACGATTTCCTCGCCCGTGTAGGGCGACATGGAGTAAATGCCCGGCAGGTCGGTGATAAGGGTGTTTTTGTGTCCCTTGATGACGCCGTCCTTCCTGTCCACCGTCACGCCCGGAAAGTTGCCGACGTGCTGGTTGGAGCCTGTCAGCTGATTGAACAGCGTTGTTTTGCCGCTGTTCTGGTTGCCGACGAGCGCGTAGGTGAGGGTGGTGCCGTCGGGAAGGGGATTGCCGCTGCCCTTGGGGTGGAACTTGCCGCCCTCGCCGAGTCCCGGGTGACGGCTTTTATTTTTCTTTCGTTCGGCGCCGCCGCCCTTTTCCGTAAACGGCTCCGCCTCTATTTTCTCCGCGTCCGCAAGCCGCAGCGACAGCTCGTAGCCGTGCAGCGTGAACTGCATGGGGTCGCCCATGGGCGCCAGCTTAACAAGCGTGACGCGCGTGCCGGGAATAACGCCCATGTCGAGAAAGTGCTGCCGCAGGCTGCCCTCGCCGCCTACGGCCGTGATGACGGCGGTCTCGCCGATTTTGATTTCTGTCAGTTTCATGTAACTGTACCTTCTTTTAGTTGGTCAGGGCTAATTACAGCAGATAATCCGCCCTATATTCGGCAGCGATCGTTGCCACGCACGGAAATAAATTTTGACAACGGAATGGCTTACATAATGCCGCAAAGCGGCAATTCATGTGCCTCAGGCACAATTCATTACGCAGTAAATTCATGCCGCTCAGCGGCAATTCATTCCCGTGCCGACGAAGGGTAACGCTTGCAGCGTTTTCTATAACGGAAACCGTTAATTCAGGAATGAATAGCACCTTCGGTGCATGAATTGGCTTCGCCATGAATTGCCATTGT